>NZ_JBFRQW010000061.1:0-79125 GCF_041472735.1 Vibrio sp. 10N.261.46.E11 | reverse complement strand
TTTGATTCCGAAGAATCTGTCATTACCTAAGTAATAACGTTTTGATATTCATCAACGAGTGCCCACACAGATTGATAGGTTTAAATTGTTAAAGAGCTTTTCCTTTTGAGCCTCGCTCAAATCGGACGGCCATTTTAGCGATTTAAGTTTTAGTGTCAACCACTATTTTCAAAACTTTTTTCAAGCGCTTAGCTTGGCTAATTTGACCTGCTGTTTCGTTTTCGCTTTTGAAACCTAAGCTTCGAAGCCATCCCGTGTCAGCGAGGTGGCATTATAGAGATTTCGATCACACTGGCAAGCCCTTTTTGAAATTTTTCTCGTTTTTTTATTCGTTCGATTAAAAAGAGTACAAAACACCTCAAAAGTAGGCTTTTCTCTTACATCTCTTGCAGTTTCTTAGAGAATAAAGAGACTTTTTCCCAGTTTGTGTACTCAACTTCCTTGGTTGTATCCGTTTCTCCACCTGTCATATTCATAATGAAGCGAATCATGGTTTTATCGAACCAGTTATAACGAGGGTAATAGAGGGCGCCAGCAAAAACACCGATCAAAGTAGGTTGCCACGGGGACTTAAGAAGGAACTTCTTAATATAAGCGCTACCTTCAGGAGTATCTTTGCCTTGGTCTTCTTTACGAGCCGTTAAGTTAACGCAAAAGAAAGCAACCTTGTTTGATTGCAACTGAGCAAGGTTGGCATCAATGAACTGATATAGCTTCTTATTAAGGTGCCCATAGCGAATAGATGCGCCAATCAAAACTCGGTCGTATTGAGCAAAGTCGACATTAGCAATGGTGTGCAGATCTTGAAGCTCACATTCGAACTCATTCATTTCTTCTTTTATATAGTTCAAGATTTTCTTGGTCTGCCCTTCACGGCTTGAATACAAAAATAGAGCTTTTGCCACAATATGTCCTTAGCTACGCCAAAACGTAGGGGTCAATAAAATTAATAAGGTGAATATCTCTAAACGGCCAAACAGCATGGATACGATCAACACCCATTTAGCCTTGTCATTCACATCGCCGAAGTGCATTGCCACTTCACCTAAGCCTGGACCAAGGTTATTCAATGTTGCAGCTACAGCAGAGAAAGCGCTTAGCTCATCCATCCCCGTAGCAATAAGAGCCAACATACAAACCACAAAAACCAATGCGTATGCAGAGAAGAAGCCCCAAACCGCATCAACGACACGTTGTGGTAGTGCCGAACCACCAACCTTGATGGTATAGACAGCACGCGGGTGGACAAGACGCTTCATTTCACGAGCACCCTGTAAAGTAAGCAGTAATATTCGAATGACTTTCATACCGCCACCCGTTGAACCTGCACAACCACCTATAAAAGAAGAGAACAGAAGAAGCACAGGTAAGAATAACGGCCACTCAGAGAAACCAGTGGTGGTGAAGCCTGCGGTTGTTGAAATAGATACTGTCTGGAACAACGCCTGATCGAAAGCATCATAATACGAATCGTAAGAATGATGATTCAGTAGTAACAAGAAACAAACTAAGAACAGGACGACTTGAATAAAGATAAAAGCGCGGAACTCAGGATCTTTCCAGTAATATTTAGGATGCACACCACCTGAAGCAAAGGCCGCAAAGTGAAGTGAATAGTTACACGCAGATATAAGAAGGAACACGACCGTAATCATATTGATAGCAGGGCTATTGAAATAGCCCATACTCGCATCGTGAGTCGAGAAGCCACCAATAGCAATGGTTGAGAAACTGTGGCTGATTGCATCAAAGAAACTCATACCTGCAAGCCAAAACGCTACCGCACAAGCAATAGTTAAGCTGAGATAGATATACCAGAGCGCTTTTGCCGTTTCAGCAATACGCGGGGTCATCTTGCTGTCTTTTACTGGACCCGGGATTTCAGCACGATATAGCTGCATACCACCGATACCCAGAACAGGAAGGATGGCTACTGCCAATACGATGATACCCATACCACCAAACCATTGTAGGAATTGGCGGTAAAATAGAATTGCTTTAGGTAAGTCATCGAGGCCAACAATTACGGTTGCACCTGTCGTTGTTAATGCAGAAAACGATTCGAAAAAGGCATCAGTAACGGAAACGCTCGGATTATCCGCGATCAAAAACGGCAGCGCACCAGCACTGCCGATTACCGTCCAGAACAACACCACAATGAGAAAGCCATCTCGCGCCTTCAATTCATGTTTATAGCGTCGGTTTGGAAACCAGCAAGTTGCTCCACAAAATAATAGAACAAAGAAAGTCGTCACAAATGGCACACCCGCACCATCTCTATAGATAAGTGCGACGAGCGCAGGTGCGAGCATTGATACACTAAAAAGTGCTAATAATAATCCGACGATTCGAATAATTGAGCGAAATTGCATGAGCTATTGAACGAAGCGAAATGCTTCACACTTCCTAGTTGTCTTTGACTTTCGTTACCAGTGCCTTAGCACCGCTTTTATTGATCATGGTTTGGGTAAACGAATCTACCTGCAGGAGCTCTATTTCAATAATAAGCTCAACTTGAACACCATAATCCGCTTGGACCTCAGCAGCTTGATGCTGAGCCATGATGGATTGCGCAATTGGCACAAAGCCATAGTCTAACTCTAGCCGTAATTTTGTGGTTATTTTTTTCTCGATTGTTTGAAGCAGCTTGAGAGCTTGTTGCACTCCTCCACCATAGGCCTTAACCAAACCACCCGTTCCAAGCTTAATTCCACCTGAATAACGAGTCACCACAGCCGTTAACTCACCCACACCAGAACCAGACAGTTGTGCCAAGATCGGCTTACCCGCAGTACCAGAGGGTTCACCATCATCGCTAAAACCCCAAAGCATTGAATCTTCAGGTCGCCCCGCCACAAAACCCCAACAATTATGTCGCGCTGATGAATGCTCTTTTTTTACCTGTTCTACGAACTGTTTAGCAGCTTCTACACTTGGAGTATGAGCAAGATGAGTAATGAAGACGCTCTTCTTTATCTCTTCTTCAAACAAAGCCGACGCAGACGGTATTAAATAGGGCTGTTCATTCATATCGTTAACTTAATTAATAAGAGCGGCGAAGTGTATCACGCGTGAATAATAAGGGTTAGAGGATCTGTGCTATCGCACAATGTTAAACAATTGTTTAAAAAATGTATTGAAATTCACCAAGCAGAGGTACAGACTAAGATAACTGGTCTTACCAGGTATTCTACAATAATAGAAAGATAACAAGATTCTCTCAAACAATCGTGGATTGTATGTCATGGAGATAGACAATGATTTACCAAGCTAACACCTTACAGGTAAAGGAATTACAAGATGGTATTGCAGAACTTAGCTTCTGTGCACCGGCCTCTGTAAACAAACTCGACCTTGCTACTTTAGAATCACTAGACAAAGCGTTAGATGCTCTTGATGCTCACGCTGGATTACGTGGTTTAATCTTAACTTCAAACAAAGACGCGTTCATCGTAGGCGCAGACATCACTGAATTTCTTGGCCTATTTGCTAAGCCAGAAGCAGAACTTGATGAATGGTTAAGATTCGCTAATTCAATTTTCAGCAAGCTCGAAGACCTTCCTGTCCCAACTCTTTCAATGATGCGTGGCCATGCCCTTGGCGGCGGCTGTGAATGTGTCTTAGCGACCGATTTCCGTATCGGTGA
Organism: Vibrio sp. 10N.261.46.E11; assembly: GCF_041472735.1. Lineage (NCBI taxonomy): Bacteria > Pseudomonadati > Pseudomonadota > Gammaproteobacteria > Vibrionales > Vibrionaceae > Vibrio > Vibrio sp. 10N.261.46.E11. The sequence goes on along the minus strand of NZ_JBFRQW010000061.1, from coordinate 75,479 downwards.
CAAGACCACCAGCATAGGTCTACCAGAAACCAAACTTGGCATCATGCCTGGTTTTGGCGGTTGTGTGCGCCTACCTCGTGTTATCGGTGCTGACAGCGCGATGGAAATTATCACGCAAGGCAAAGCATGTCGTGCTGATGAAGCACTTAAAGTTGGCTTGTTAGATGCGATTGTTGAAACCGACCAACTACTAGAATCAGCGATCAACACGGTTTCTTTGGCAGCCAACGAGAAACTTGATTGGCAGCTACGCCGCAAACAAAAAACATCAGCGCTTTCACTAAGCAAACTAGAAGCGATGATGAGCTTTACCATGGCTAAGGGCTTAGTGGCTCAAAAAGCAGGGCCTCACTACCCAGCTCCGATTACTTCTGTGATTGCAATTGAAGAAGCAGCACGTAGCGATCGCGATGCAGCATTGGATATAGAGCGTAAACACTTCGTTAAGCTAGCGAAATCTGAAGAAGCGAAAGCATTGGTCGGCTTATTCTTGAATGACCAGTACATCAAAGGCCTAGCGAAACAAGCGGGTAAGTCTGCCAACAAAGCGACTGAACGTGCAGTCGTACTTGGTGCAGGCATCATGGGCGGCGGTATTGCTTACCAGTCAGCATTGAAAGGCGTGCCAGTGATGATGAAAGACATCGCACAAGCATCGCTTGATTTAGGTATGAACGAAGCTTCTAAGCTGTTGAATAAACGCTTATCACGCGGTCGCCTAGATGGATTCAAGATGGCAGGCATTCTGTCTTCTATTACTCCAAGTCTGCATTATGCAGGTGTTGAACAATCAGATGTGATTGTGGAAGCGGTTGTAGAAAATCCTAAAGTAAAAGCAGCAGTGCTGAGTGAAGTTGAAGGTCTCGTGGGTGAAGACACAGTTCTTACATCAAACACCTCAACGATTCCAATCAACCTGTTAGCGAAATCTTTGAAGCGCCCAGAAAACTTCTGTGGCATGCATTTCTTTAATCCAGTACATCGCATGCCTTTGGTTGAGATCATCCGTGGCGAGCGTACTTCAGAAGAAACCATTAATCGCGTAGTCGCTTACGCAGCGAAGATGGGCAAATCCCCTATCGTTGTTAACGACTGCCCAGGCTTCTTCGTAAACCGTGTACTTTTCCCTTACTTTGGCGGTTTCAGCATGTTGCTACGTGACGGTGCTGATTTCACTAAGATCGATAAAGTGATGGAGCGTAAGTTCGGTTGGCCAATGGGCCCAGCTTACTTGCTAGACGTTGTGGGTCTAGACACAGCACACCACGCACAAGCTGTAATGGCACAAGGTTTCCCTGAGCGTATGGGTAAAGAAGGTCGTGATGCGATCGACGCACTTTACGTTGCTGAAAAATACGGTCAGAAGAACGGCAGCGGTTTCTACACATACAGCGTAGACAAACGCGGTCGCCCGAAGAAGACCTTCTCTGAAGACATTCTTCCTATCTTGGCTGACGTATGCCAACAGCCGCAAGACTTTGATGACCAAACAATTATCCAACGTGTGATGATTCCTATGATCAACGAAGTGGTGCTTTGTTTAGAAGAAGGCATCATCGCGACACCGCAAGAAGCGGATATGGCACTGGTTTACGGTTTAGGCTTCCCTCCATTCAGAGGCGGCGTATTCCGCTACTTAGACAGTGTGGGCATTGGTAACTTCGTTGAAATGGCGAAAGGCTACCAAGACTTAGGTGCAATGTACCAAGTTCCTCAGCTATTGCTTGATATGGCAGCGAAGGGCGAAAGCTTTTACGACAGCCAACAAGCCAGTTCTCTGTAACCCACATTTGGAAAAGGAATAGCAAAATGAAAAATGTAGTTGTTGTTGATTGCCTTCGTACCCCAATGGGACGTTCCAAAGGTGGAGCTTTCCGTCACACTCGTGCTGAAGATCTGTCGGCACATTTGATGAAAGGCATTTTAGAGCGCAACCCAGAAGTAAACCCTGTCGAAATTGAAGATATTTACTGGGGTTGTGTACAACAAACGCTAGAGCAAGGCTTCAACGTTGCACGTAACGCTGCCTTGCTTGCTGGTCTACCGATTGAGATTGGTGCGGTGACGGTCAACCGTTTATGTGGTTCATCTATGCAAGCTCTGCATGATGCAACCCGCTCTATCATGGTTGGTGATGCTGAAATCTGCCTGATCGGTGGTGTGGAGCACATGGGCCACGTACCAATGAACCACGGTGTTGATTTTCACCCTGGCATGTCGAAACACGTAGCGAAAGCTGCCGGTATGATGGGCCTAACCGCTGAGATGCTAGGTAAAATGCACGGTATTAGCCGTGAAGACCAAGATGCATTCGCAGCACGCTCACATGCTCGTGCTCAGGCAGCAACAGTTGAAGGTCGTTTCAAAAATGAAATCCTGCCAACCGAAGCTCACGCAGCAGATGGTTCTCTATTTACCCTAGACTACGACGAAGTGATTCGTCCTGAAACCACGGTTGAAGGCCTATCCCAACTGCGTCCTGTATTTGACCCAGCAAACGGTACGGTAACAGCAGGTACTTCATCAGCACTGTCTGATGGTGCATCGGCAATGCTTATCATGAGCGAAGAGAAAGCCAACGCACTTGGCCTGAAGATTCGCGCTCGCGTGAAGTCGATGGCTATCGCTGGCTGTGATCCTTCAATCATGGGTTACGGCCCAGTACCAGCAACCCAAAAAGCACTAAAACGTGCGGGCCTAACCATTGAAGATATGGGTGTAATTGAGCTCAACGAAGCGTTTGCCGCTCAATCTCTTCCATGTGCGAAAGACCTAGGTCTACTGGATGTGGTTGATGAGAAAGTAAACCTTAACGGCGGTGCGATTGCTCTTGGTCACCCACTAGGCTGTTCTGGTTCTCGTATATCGACGACCCTAATCAACCTGATGGAAGCACAAGATGTGAAATACGGCTTAGCGACCATGTGTATTGGTTTAGGCCAAGGTATTGCAACGGTATTTGAACGCCCATAGCGATCACTGACGGTAATACTTGAAGGGTAATCTTTTGTGCAGCTATATTTATATAGCTGCACTTTTTATTACTCGACATCCAACAATACATGGATTCGTTCAGCGAACTTAGCGAAAGGAAATCACTACTTACATCTATGCACAAAACGCATAGATTCAATGTTGATGTTTCATTATTTTTTCTCGGATGATTCAACTAAAGTTACTTCAGTTTCCTAATATTCCTCCACGGAGCAGATCATGTTTAAAGCACTTGTACTAAACCAAGAAGACAAAAAAACTATCGCGTCAGTTTCTCAAATTGAAGAGTCTCAATTACCAGAAGGTAACGTGAAGATTGATGTTAGCTACTCTTCTTTGAACTACAAAGATGGTTTGGCGATTACAGGTAAAGGGCGCATTGTTCGCAACTTCCCTATGATTCCGGGTATCGACCTTTCTGGTGTGGTTTCACAATCTGATGACTCACGCTACAAAGCGGGCGACGAAGTTGTTCTAACGGGTTGGGGGGTTGGTGAAGGTCACTGGGGCGGCATGGCTGAGAAAGCAAGCCTAAACGGTGATTGGTTAGTACCAATGCCTGCAGGTCTTGACGCTAAGAAAGTAATGGCGATTGGCACAGCGGGCTTCACTGCGATGCTTTGTGTGCAAGCTATCGTAGATGCAGGCATCAAACCTGAAGACGGTGAAATCCTAGTAACAGGCGCAAGTGGCGGTGTAGGCAGTGTATCTATCACTCTACTAAACCAACTGGGTTACAAAGTCGCAGCAGTTACTGGCCGTGCTTCTGTAAACGGTGAACTACTTAAATCATTAGGCGCGACACGTATTGTAGAGCGTGCTGAACTAGAAGAACCAGCGAAACCACTAGAGAAACAACTGTGGGCTGGCGCTATCGATACCGTAGGCAGCAAAGTGCTTGCGAAGGTATTGGCTCAAATTGATTACAACGGTGCAGTTGCGATGTGTGGTCTAGCAGGCGGTTTTGACTTACCAACAACGGTAATGCCATTCATTCTGCGTAACGTTCGCCTACAAGGTGTGGATTCAGTAATGTGCCCTCGTGAAAAACGTATTAAAGCGTGGGAGCAACTGGCTGAGCTACTACCAGAATCTTTCTACGCTCAAGCAACCAAAGAAGTGCCTTTAGACGGTGCAATTCAAGCCGCAGAAGACATCACTAACGGTCAAATCACTGGTCGCGTAGTCATTAAACTATAGATTCTCAATCACAAAGTTATCAAACCTTAAGCGCCAGCGTTAGGCTTGGATAACCCAAAACAACAAAGGGCTGATTTATATCAGCCCTTTTGCGTTTTTGTCATTTGGGTCGAGTGAATCTAAACCAAGTCTTAGCTAACCCAAGCCGACATCCGCAATCCGTTTTTGAATCAACTCACCACATTCCTCTTTGACCACTCTTCTCAACCATTGTTGTGAAGCAGAAGAGTCGCAACGCGAGTGCCAGATCAGTGAGTAATCAAACGGCATAAACTCGAATGGCAGCGGCTTGACGACTAAGTCATAACGCTCAGCGACCAAATAAGCCAAATCAGCAGGTACAGTGATCACCAACGGCATTCTATCAACAATCGCCAATGCGGCTTCAAGATGATAAGCACGCAACACCATTTTTCGAGGCTGTTGATTAGCTAACGCGTTGTCTAATAAAGCCTTAACACCATCACTGATCGCAATCATCGCATGCGGGAGCGAAACATAATCTTCAAGGCTTAACGAACTGTCAGCCAAAGGGTGATTCTTAGATAGCAAGCACGATACACCCACCGGCCCCAGCACTTCTTGATGTAGTGGTGCGACGCTACCACTTGGACGGCAAATAGCCATATCAACACGTTCGGTGCTGAGCTGCTTAAACAAATGCTCATGCTGCAGCGGTGCAAACTCCAAAGATATATTTGGTGCTTGCTCATAAATCTTCGGCAACGCATAAGGCAGGATAGTTTGCATCGCATAGTCGGTGGTCGCGATCAGAAAACGCTCGCTGCAATAGTAAGGATCGAAATCACTCGGGCTAAGCAGTTGGCGGAATGACTCTAAAGGCTGATCAATACGCTGGCTGATCTCAAGTGCTTTCTTTGTGGGAATAAGGTGCTGACCTTGGCGTGTAAACAGGGGATCATTGAGTAGTTCTCTTAAACGCCCTAATACTCGGCTGGTTGCCGATTGGCTTAAGTTAAGACGAAGCGCGGCTTGACTAACACTGCCCTCTTCAATCAATACCTTTAAGGCGACCAGTAAATTCAGGTCTCTACGATAGATGTCTTCTAATTCCACGCCACTTACCTAGCTGTATACAATTATCATTGGTCACTAAGTTGTTTATAGCATGCTTTAGATAAAAAAAATCCCGCAATTACGCGGGGAAGCCCAAGAAAATCTGGGGATAGTGTCGGAATGTTGTCGTATCGGAATTTGCTTGTTGTATCCGGGTTAGTGCTCTTGCTCCTCGGCTATGCCTTGCCAACGGCGCATCTCTACCCAAATACCAATAATCGTTGCTACTATGCCAAAGATTGGCATTAGAGAGGTCTCTGTCGATGAGCGTAGTACTAACGCACAAAAAGAAATAAAACAGAGAACTGAATAAATTGTTAATCTATCTAATCCTGTCAACATCGCCACTCCTTAGCTAGTTGCCTTTGTCTCGAATTGTTACCAATTTGTTAATTAAGTTATAGGAGATGGTTCCATTTGCCAAGCACTTATTGCATATTTTTTCTGCAGACGTATTATTCACTCGTTAGATAGATATAGAGAAACAAACCATGACATTCAAACCTGAACTGGCAACCCACACTTTAGAAGCTGAAGGCCTGCGTTGCCCAGAACCAGTAATGATGGTCAGGAAGACAATTAGAAACATGCAGGATGGCGATGTGTTACTGGTAAAAGCTGACGATCCTTCGACAACTCGAGATATTCCGAGCTTTTGTCGATTCATGGATCACCAGTTGGTAGGCCAAGCAACAGAAACGTTGCCTTACCAGTATTTGATCAGAAAGGGATTGGAGGCGTAGCGCCCCACCGACTATCAAGTATCAAAAAAGCCGCTGGTACCTTATGTTCTTAAATAGAACTCAGAGTACCAGCGGCTTTTTGTTTATTCGCTTCTAGACTTGTTTTGCAGATGCTCCAGCTGATGCTGAATTTCTCGGATATCTTTGCGCATCGGAATAATATGCGCGACCCGAATCCAAGCCTCTACCGCAAGCCCGGTCATGATCATCGAACCCGCGACCATTGGCAGCCACATGTCCGTCAACACCATGCCTAGTAATGTAAGAGCCAAACCAAAGGTAAATAGATAACTTTGGCTTTGTGGAGTAATACCCATATAACGCGTCAACATAATCATGCCCTCGTGTTCTTAACTCACAAGATTAAAATATCATGACAAGTATGACAGTTATATGTCCATTCGCTCGATAAACCCCACAATACTGTAAGAGTATGACCTACAACACATTACTCTACTAATTGAGTATAATTAGCCTCAATACCACCTATTAATAGAAAGCCGCAGCAATAGCCAAACCAACGAACAACAAGGCCGTGATCTTACGAATCAGGTCAAGCGGCATCTTGTCTGCCGATAGTTTACCAATGATCACCACAGGCACATTCGCCAATAACATACCAATGGTAGTACCCAGAATCACCCACGCTAATGCATCCGCATATTGAGCCCCTAGGATAGAGGTCGCAATCTGGGTTTTATCACCGATCTCAGCAATAAAGAAAGCGATAAAACTGGCGACAAACGGGCCTCGGTTTGAGATCTGTTCATCGTCATCTAACTTATCCGGAATCAGAATCCACCCCGCCATCGCAATGAAACTGACCACCAGCACCCACTTTAAGACTTCAGGAGATAAGTAATCTGCGACCACAACCCCGAGCCATGCTGCAAGGGCATGATTGGCAATGGTGGCAAAGAAGATAGCCGCGATGATAGGTATCGGCTTGCGATATCGACTGGCTAATAAAAGAGATAGCAACTGAGTCTTATCACCGATCTCGGCTAAGGCGACAGTTGTAATTGAAATTGCTAAAACGCTCACGACATGCTCATTTGGGATGGAGATTATTATATTTAACCAAAGACAAACCTCGCGCCCCATCCCGGTTCACGATGCTTGTCTAAGGTCTTGCTAAGCGCCACCAAGGTGGTGGTTGCCTCGAACGCCATGATGATTTTGCATCAATTATGTTGACGAACGAACTCATTCAATAGGATATGAATAAGTAAGCTACTCCCCAAAGACCGCGAGATTTTAATCACCCACGCTTTCAAACACAAGTGTCAAACTTATCAAAATATCCACTTGTGCCGAAAAACAAACATTAAAGGCAAAAAAATCCACTAAACGACATTTTAGACCACTAATTAAACAAGATTACCCCTACTCGCTTTACGAATATCTCGGTATACTCAGAGGTTATTTTTCTCATTCATTTAAAAGAATCGCGCGAACCTGACTATGCAAAAATACGATATCAAAACCTTCCAGGGAATGATCCTCGCGCTGCAGGATTACTGGGCTCAAAACGGTTGTACCATTGTTCAACCTCTAGATATGGAAGTAGGTGCAGGCACCTCTCACCCAATGACATGTCTACGAGCACTTGGCCCAGAGCCAATGTCTACAGCTTACGTTCAACCTTCTCGTCGTCCGACCGATGGCCGTTACGGTGAAAACCCTAACCGTCTGCAGCACTACTACCAATTCCAAGTAGCGCTAAAACCATCGCCAGACAATATCCAAGAGTTGTACCTAGGCTCCCTAGAGGTTCTTGGTGTTGACCCACTTGTTCACGACATTCGCTTCGTTGAAGATAACTGGGAAAACCCAACACTAGGCGCATGGGGCCTTGGTTGGGAAGTATGGCTAAACGGCATGGAAGTAACACAGTTTACTTACTTCCAACAGGTTGGCGGCCTTGAGTGTAAACCTGTAACAGGTGAGATCACTTACGGTATCGAGCGTCTAGCAATGTACATCCAGGAAGTAGATTCTGTTTACGACCTAGTATGGAACGTAGCACCAGACGGTTCTAACGTGACTTACGGTGACATCTTCCACCAAAACGAAGTTGAGCAATCAACCTACAACTTCGAGCACGCAGACGTAGATTTCTTATTCACTTTCTTCGATCAGTGCGAGAAAGAGTGTAAAGAGCTACTTGAGCTTGAGAAGCCACTTCCGCTTCCAGCTTACGAGCGCATTCTAAAAGCAGGTCACGCATTCAACATCCTTGATGCGCGCAAAGCTATCTCTGTAACAGAGCGTCAACGTTACATCCTTCGTATCCGCAACCTGACTAAATCAGTTGCTGAGGCGTACTACGCGTCACGTGAAGCGCTTGGCTTCCCAATGTGCCGATCTGTAGAAGAAAAAGGAAGGTAAATAATCATGGCGAAGAATTTTCTAATTGAACTGGGTACGGAAGAGCTTCCACCAACAGCACTTCGTTCTCTAGCAGAAGCCTTTGCTTCTAACTTTGAAGCAGGTCTTAAAACGGCTGAGCTTTCTCACGAAGGCATCAAGTGGTACGCAGCACCTCGTCGTCTAGCACTTAAAGTAACAGCACTGGCTGAAGGCCAAGCGGACAAAGTGGTTGAGAAACGTGGTCCTGCTGTTTCTGTAGCATTCGATGCAGAAGGCAACGCGACTAAAGCAGCACAAGGTTGGGCTCGTGGTAACGGTATTACTGTTGAGCAAGCTGACCGTCTGAAAACAGACAAAGGCGAGTGGCTTCTTTTCAAACAAGAAGTAGCTGGCAAACCTGTTCAAGAATTGGTGATGGACATCGCTGCGAAAGCACTAGCTGGCCTGCCAATCCCTAAAGCAATGCGCTGGGGTAACTCAGACATTCAATTTATCCGTCCAGTGAAAACACTGACAGTACTACTAGGTGATGAGCTTGTTGAAGGCGAAATCCTAGGCGTAGCATCTGCTCGTACTATCCGTGGCCACCGTTTCATGGGCGAACAAGAGTTCACAATCGATTCTGCTGACCAATACCCTGCGATCCTAGAAGAGCGCGGTAAAGTAATGGCGGATTACGAAGCGCGTAAAGCGATCATCCTTGCTGACTCTCAAAAAGCGGCAGCAGCGGTTGGCGGTAAAGCTGACCTAGAAGATGACCTTGTTGAAGAAGTAACGTCTCTGGTTGAATGGCCAGTAGTACTTACAGCGAAGTTTGAAGAAGAGTTCCTAAAAGTACCTTCTGAAGCTTTGGTTTACACCATGAAAGGCGACCAGAAGTACTTCCCAGTGTATGACGCTGATAAAAATCTTCTGCCAAACTTCATCTTCGTTTCGAACATCGAGTCTAAAGAGCCTCGTCACGTTATCGAAGGTAACGAGAAAGTTGTACGTCCACGTCTTGCTGATGCTGAGTTCTTCTTCAACACAGACCGTAAGCGCCCGCTGATCGACCGTCTTCCAGAGCTAGACCAAGCTATCTTCCAGAAGCAGCTTGGTACTATCAAAGACAAAACAGACCGCATCACAGAACTTGCTGGCTACATCGCTGAGCAAATCGATGCTGACGTTGAGAAATCTAAGCGCGCAGGCCTGCTGGCTAAGTGTGACCTAATGACATCTATGGTATTCGAATTCACGGATACACAAGGTGTAATGGGCATGCACTACGCGACTCACGATGGTGAAGACGAGCAAGTTGCACTAGCACTTTACGAGCAGTACATGCCTCGTTTCGCTGGTGACGACCTACCAAGCACGGGTATATCTTCAGCAGTTGCAATGGCAGACAAGCTAGACACTATCGTAGGTATCTTCGGTATTGGCCAAGCACCAAAAGGTTCTGACCCATTCGCTCTACGTCGTGCATCACTAGGTGTACTACGTATCATCGTTGAAAACGGCTACAACCTAGACCTAACGGATCTGATCGGTAAAGCGAAAGAGCAACTAGGCGACAAGCTGACTAACGAAAACGTAGAAGCTGACGTTATCGACTTCATGCTAGGTCGTTTCCGTGCATGGTACCAAGATGCTGGTTTCAGCGTTGATATCATCCAAGCGGTACTAGCACGTCGTCCAACTAAGCCAGCTGACTTTGACCAACGTGTTAAAGCAGTTTCTCACTTCCGTGAACTGGAAGCAGCAGAAGCACTAGCAGCAGCGAACAAGCGTGTAGGTAACATCCTTGCGAAATTCGATGGCGAGCTACCAGCTGAAATCGACCTAACGCTTCTTCAAGAAGACGCAGAGAAAGCACTGGCTGAAAACGTTGAAGTAATGACGGAAGCACTAGAACCAGCATTCGCGACAGGCAACTACCAAGAAGCCCTAAGTAAGCTTGCTGATCTACGTGAACCGGTTGATGCATTCTTCGATAACGTAATGGTTATGGCTGATGACGAAGCGCTTAAGAAGAACCGTCTAACGCTACTGAACAACCTACGTAACCTGTTCCTACAGATTGCTGACATCTCTCTACTGCAAAAATAAGCACGAGTGAGACAGTTGCTCTCAGTCATACTCTGAGCAACCAAAGGGAAATCCCCAAAGGGAAGCGAAAGCTTCCCTTTTTGTTTTTGTAAACCAAGCATTGTTGAGTTTTTTTCGTGTGAGGGCAATTCGTGCTTTGCGCCGCAAAAACATTGCGGTATGTTCAAAGATTACCCACTGTAACCCGCCACGCTCGGGTTCATAAGATTGATCATAATCTACGAATAATAATCACAATGAATTAGGTATACGAAGCAATGCAATTCTCAAAGTTTGGTGAAAAGTTTAATCGATACTCTGGAATCACTCGTTTAATGGATGATTTGAATGATGGCCTGCGCACTCCTGGTGCAATAATGCTCGGTGGTGGTAACCCAGCCGCTATCCCAGCCATGCTCGATTACTTTAACCAAGCCAGTGCCGACATGCTTGCCAGTGGAGAACTCATCGCCGCCCTCGCCAACTACGATGGTCCGCAGGGCAAAGACAGCTTCATTAAGTCGTTAGCGGCGATGCTAAAAGAAACTTATGGTTGGGACATCAGCGAAAAGAACATCAGCCTGACTAATGGCAGTCAGAGTGGCTTCTTTTACCTATTCAACCTGTTAGCGGGTCAACAGCCAGACGGTTCTCACAAGAAGATATTGTTGCCGATCGCACCAGAATACATCGGCTACGGCGATGCGGGCATTGATGACGATATTTTTATCTCTTACCACCCAGAGATCGAGCTGCTTGAAAACAGACAGTTCAAATACCACGTCGATTTTGAACAGCTCAAGGTTGATGACTCGGTTGCCGCTATCTGTGCTTCTCGCCCAACCAACCCAACCGGTAACGTACTGACCGACGAAGAGGTGCGTAAACTGGATAAACTGGCGCGTGAAAACAACATCCCGCTACTGATCGATAATGCCTATGGCCTACCGTTTCCAAACATCATCTTTGAAGATGTGGAACCGTTCTGGAATGAAAATACCATTCTGTGCATGAGCCTATCTAAACTTGGCCTGCCGGGTGTACGTTGCGGTATCGTGATTGCGAGCGAAGAGGTCACACAAGCGCTGACTAACATGAATGGCATTATTAGCCTAGCGCCAAGCAGCGTTGGCCCTGCAATTGCTAACCACATGATTGAGAACGGTGACCTACTGCGTTTAAGCAGCGAAGTAATTAAGCCTTTCTACAAAGAGAAATCTTTGCGCGCGGTTGAGTTGTTACAGCAAGCTATCGATGACCCACGCTTCCGTATCCACAAGCCTGAAGGTGCTATCTTCTTGTGGTTATGGTTTGATGAACTGCCGATCACCACCATGGAACTTTACGACCGCTTGAAAGCTCGCGGCGTATTGATTGTTCCGGGAGAGTACTTCTTTATAGGTCAAGAAGACGAGTGGGATCATGCTCATCAGTGCTTGCGTATGAACTACGTGCAAGATGATGAAGCGATGCAGAAAGGCATTAACGTTATTGCTGAAGAAGTGAAAAAGGCTTACAGCGAAAGCAAATAGATATTCCCTACTCGGTATGGAATGACGTTAGAAGGACAAATAAAAAGAGCACCGACCTTCTTCAAGGTACTGGTGCTCTTTCACTTTTACTTCCCGATAATTTTTAGCTCTAAGGAGCTAACAGCAATTAACCTTCTAGTAGGCTATTACCATTAATAGCAATCTTACGTGGTTGCATCGCTTCAGGGATTTCGCGTTCTAGGTCGATGTGAAGAAGACCATTTTCCATGCTCGCACCGACCACTTTTACGTAGTCTGCCAGCTGGAATTTGCGCTCGAAGTCACGCTCTGCGATACCTTGGTATACGAAGGTTTTCTCAGCTTCTGCTTTACGCTCTCCTTTCACAATTAGCATGTTCTCTTTCTGAGTCAGATCTAATTGATCATCTGCAAAGCCAGCAACCGCCATAGTGATACGGTAATTGTTCTCGTCTTTTTGCTCGATGTTGTATGGAGGGTAACCGCCAGAAGTGTTCTTCGATGTGTTCGCTTCCATCATGTTGAATAGACGATCGAAGCCGATTGCGTTGCGGTAAAGTGGAGTGAAATCTACAGTTCTCATAATGCTATCCTTTTAGTAAGCAATAGTCTTAGCCGTGAATTTTACTTAGATCGAACCTGTGTATGATCCAGTAAACAGCTAAGAGATTCAATTCGCATTCCTCGGGTTTCACCTTTGTTGGCGACAACACTGGGACATGACAATGAATCAATTTTTAAGTTGTGTGCTGCGAAAGTTATCCTCAATCGAGCGATACTTCGTCAGCGGTAATGAAGGTTCTGTTTCTTCTCTTTTGAGCAAGACAGCTTTCCTCTTCACAACTAGATATGTGGTCAAGCACACATGAAATCAATACTTCCAATATAAATAAAATTCTGCTTTATAAAATCTAATTAAATTGCAGACATATAGTTCCTATAGTCAAAGATAAAACTCTCACCCTCTCTATTACAAAGCTCTAACAAAGTCTATGATTACAATACAATCACTATTCTCATTTTAAATAAGCTTATTGTATGGAAATCTTTCTGAAAATTTCTCGACCTTATATAACAACATGTATCCTTTTCGTGATGCTGATGTGTTTATCTTTATGGTTTATTGAACTAGCAACGAAAATTGAAGAAAAAGAAAAGAAACAACTCGTCAATCAAGTCGCCATCATTCAAGCAAGCGGTCTAGAAAAAGTTCTCCACACAGCCTTAACCGCCTCAACCCAAATGTTAGCAATCGAGCTTATACAAAATGAAGGAAACTTTAATCACTTCGAAGAATACGCCCAAGAAGTCCTATTGTTTAGTTCAGTCATTACCAACCTTCAGCTTGCTCCTAATGGAATTATTCAGAAAATATACCCTTTGCAAGGACATGAAAAAGCAATTGGGCATAACTTACTCCTCGATGAATCTCGCCGTAAAGAGGCATTTCTAGCCGCACAAAGTAATAAGCTCACCTTGGCGGGGCCTTTTTCACTCAAGCAAGGTGGGGAAGCTATTGTTGCTCGTCGGCCAGTCAATCTTAAAAAACAAAACGAGGAAGTATTCTGGGGGTTTGCGAATGCTCTCATTATGTTAGATGACCTAATTGAACAAAGTTCTCTAACGACACTCAAAGATAAGCAATTGCATTTCCAGTTGTCTCGCCTTCACCCTGACACTGGAAAAAATGACATATTTCGTGGTCAGCCTATACCTGAAAATTGGCTCACTAGTACCGCTACTATCAAGGTTCCAAATACAGAGTGGGCACTGACTATTGGCTTAGACCCTAATACCCATGGTTTTAGCTCGATTACCCTTAAATTGCTACTGGCTCTGATTATCTGCTCATTGCTTAGCTATTGCTTTCTTTATTACGCAATGCTCCCTAGAAAGCTACAAAATGCCGTTGATTTAAAAACGGAACAACTGCACCACTTAGCCAATACTGACATGCTCACAGGGCTACATAACCGTAGAAAATTTAACAAAAGATTAGATGAAATTATTGTTGAAGTTGAAGATAAAAAAGTCAGTTACACGCTGTTTTATTTTGATGTTGATAATTTTAAAGAGATCAATGACCAGTTTGGCCACTTTGTTGGTGACCAAGTATTAAAAGAGATAAGCCGTAGGCTTAACACCCACTTCACGTATGCCGATACGATTACTCGTATTAGTGGGGATGAATTCGCGCTATTAACTGTTTGCCAATCAGAATCTCAAGTGAACAAGACAGCGAACAAACTGATAAACCAACTCTCAGCTTCATGGAGTTACTTAAATCAAACAATAAACCTTTCGGTATCAATGGGGGTTGTACAGATCCCTCTTGATGGCGATAACTCCGAACTTATAATGAAAAATGTCGATTTCGCTATGTATCAAGCTAAGCATAATGGACGAAATCAGTTCAATATATTTAATCAAGAGACAAGAAAAAAAGAAGCGGAAAAAAGTAAGCTATTCAATGATCTTCAAAGCGCTATAACCAACAAAGAGTTTGTTCTTCACTACCAACCAATCTATAACATCAATACGCAATACATTGACTTTTATGAAGCGCTTGTTCGCTGGCAGCATCCTACGCATGGGCTGTTGTACCCAGATAGATTTATTCAGATGGCTGAGCAATCTGGACTCATCAGTGATATTGGGTACTGTGTGCTAGAAGAAGTCTGTTCGTTAATCGCGCAGCTTCCAAATGAAGAAAAACCCGTTATCTCGATTAACTTATCGGCATGCCAGCTAAAGGATGAGAATATTTATGATCGCATTATAAGCATACTCGAAAGCCACAAGGTTAACCCTCAAAACATCAAATTGGAAATAACCGAAACCACGTTAATGCACAACCTTCAGCAATGCTCTGACTTATTATTGCGTTTTCAACAATTGGGAATGTCTGTTGCCATTGATGACTTTGGAACAGGGTACTCATCTCTTGCTATTTTAAAAGACCTACCAGCAAACTACTTAAAAATCGATAAATCCTTTATCGATAATATTCATACCAATAAAGGAGACCGAAAGGTCGCCCACAGCATTATAAACCTTGCACATAACTTAGAGATGAAGGTTGTAGCAGAAGGCATAGAAACATTAGATCAAGAGCAGCTGCTTCAAGAGTATCAATGTGATTTAGGGCAAGGCTATCTATTTGGTCGTCCTACGCCATTTAAGCATGGTAATGCTTAGTTTAGAACTGAACTTGTAGGTATAAAAAAACGCAGGCTTTATCACCTGCGTTTCTATTTAATTACCTATAAAGTTACACATCCAAGTTAGCAACTTTAAGAGCATTCTCTTCGATGAAGTTACGACGCGGTTCTACTTGGTCGCCCATCAACGTTGTAAACAACAGATCCGCACCAACAGCATCTTCAATCGTTACTTGCATCATACGACGAGTTTCAGGATCCATTGTCGTCTCCCAAAGTTGATCAGGGTTCATCTCACCTAGACCTTTGTATCGCTGTAGGCTTAGACCACGACGAGACTCTTTCACTAACCAGTTCAGAGCATCAACGAAGCTAGAAACTTCTTGAGTACGCTCACCACGCTTAATGTAAGCGCCTTCTTCAATCAAGCCATCAAGTGCTTCAGAAAGATCCGCTAGCTTACCAAACTCTTTAGAGTTAATAAGATCGATGCTCAGTAGGTGTTCATGAGTCACACCATGAGTACGAACCACAATCTTAGGAACGCTTAAGCCTAGCTCTTCGTGTTTTTCAACTTCAAGGCTGTATTGGCTCGCACCTACTTCTTTCCCGTTTAGCTGCTCAACAAGCTGCTTACCCCAAGCTTCAACTGCCGCATCATCATGACACTGCTCAGCCGTTAGACGAGGAACGTAAATCAGTTCGTGAACCAATGCACGTGGGTAACGGCGGCTCATACGATCAACAAGCTTGATGCCTGCATTGTATTGCTGAACAAGCTTCTCTAAACCTTCACCTGCAAATGCTGGCGCTTCAGGGTTAACGTGCAGTTCTGCATTGTCTAGAGCCAAAGATACTTGATACTGGTTCATTGCATCTTCATCTTTAATATACTGCTCTTGCTTACCCTTCTTCACTTTGTAAAGTGGCGGTTGAGCAATGTAGATGTAGCCACGTTCAATCAGCTCTGGCATTTGACGGTAGAAGAACGTCAGTAGCAGAGTACGGATGTGAGAACCATCGACATCGGCATCGGTCATGATGATGATGTTGTGGTAACGCAGTTTATCTGGGTTGTATTCGTCACGGCCAATACCACAACCAAGAGCTGTGATTAGCGTTGCTACTTCTTGAGAAGACAGCATTTTATCGAAACGTGCTTTCTCTACGTTAAGGATTTTACCTTTCAGCGGTAGGATTGCTTGGTTCTTACGGTTACGACCCTGCTTAGCTGAACCGCCAGCAGAGTCTCCTTCCACAATATATAGTTCAGACAGTGCAGGATCTTTTTCCTGACAGTCAGCAAGCTTACCTGGAAGACCCGCTAAATCTAATGCGCCTTTACGACGAGTCATTTCACGAGCTTTACGCGCTGCATCACGAGCACGTGCTGCATCAATAATTTTAGAACAAACTGTTTTCGCTTCACCTGGGTTCTCAATCAGGAACTCAGACAACTTCTCACCCATTGTAGATTCAACGGCAGACTTCACTTCTGAAGAAACCAGCTTATCTTTAGTTTGGCTTGAGAACTTAGGATCAGGCACTTTAACAGAAACAATCGCTGTCAAACCTTCACGAGCATCATCACCAGAGGTCGCCGTCTTCGCTTTCTTAGAGAAGCCTTCCTTGTCCATGAAGCTGTTCAGAGTACGCGTTAGCGCCGCACGGAAACCAGCTAAGTGAGCACCACCATCGCGTTGAGGGATGTTGTTGGTGAAACAGTAGATATTTTCTTGGTAGCCGTCATTCCACTGCATCGCAACTTCAACGGTAATACCGTCTTCACGCTCAGAGTTGAAGTGGAAGATTTTTTGGATGATTGGCGTTTTGTTGGTATTAAGGTGTTCAACAAACGCTTGGATACCACCTTCGTATTCGAAGTGATCCATTTTGTCTTCTTCGCGCTCATCAATTAGCTTAATAGATACACCTGAGTTCAAGAATGATAGCTCACGTAGACGCTTAGCTAAAATGTCGTAATGGAACTCGATGTTAGTGAAGGTTTCTTCACTCGGCCAGAAACGAATCTCTGTACCTGTTTTATCCGTGTCACCGATAACCGCTAGTGGCGCTTGAGGCTCACCGTGGCTGTAGGTTTGAGTGTGGATTTTACCACCACGGTGGATAGTAAGAGTAACTTGCTTAGAAAGTGCGTTAACTACTGAAACACCAACACCGTGCAGACCACCAGATACCTTGTACGAGTTATCATCGAACTTACCACCAGCGTGAAGAACCGTCATGATTACTTCTGCTGCTGATACGTTTTCTTCTGGGTGCAATTCTGTTGGAATACCACGGCCGTCATCGCTTACAGACACTGAACTATCTTCATGGATAGTTACAATAATGTCATTACAGTGACCAGCTAGCGCTTCATCAATAGAGTTATCTACCACCTCAAAAACCATGTGGTGCAGACCGGTACCATCATCCGTGTCGCCAATGTACATTCCAGGACGCTTACGTACCGCATCCAGACCCTTCAGTACTTTAATACTCGATGAATCGTAATTATCTGACATAGTTACTCTCTGACTAATTATCCTTGCTCTATTTTGCCATGTTCCACATGAAACATCCTGCTATTTTCGTCATGCATATCTGCAATCTGATCAGCGGTAATAGAGCTTACAAAAACTTGAGCCTGGGTCGCCTTTAAACACTCAGCAAGACGTGCTCGGCGTTGGCTATCTAATTCGGAAGCAAAATCATCTATCAAATAGATGCACTGCTTACCTGTCATTTGAGTGAGGTGTTGCCCTTGTGCTACTCGTAGCGCGCATACCATCAACTTCAATTGACCTCGTGACAAGACATCTTCCACTGGAGTGCCGTTCACTTTTATCTTCAGATCCGCTTTGTTTGGCCCACTAAAGGTGTAACCAAGCTGCTGATCCCTTTCAAAATTCTTTTCTAATATCTCGGCGTATGGGGTGTCTTTGTCCCAACCACGATAATAGTTAATCTTTATCTCAAACTCAGGAAGGAAGGTCGCACAGATTTCTTCGGCGACTTCTTTAAGCTGTTCAACGTAAGTGGCACGCCACTGGCTGATACTTTCTGCTAAACGGGCCAATTCTTGATCCCAATAGCTCAGTTCTCGATAGTGTGTTGCCGTTTTCAATAAGGCGTTTCGCTGCTTATTGAGGCGCTTTACCCTGCCCCATGCATCATAAAAGCCGGGCTCACTGTGGAAGACTCCCCAATCAATGAATGCGCGGCGATGCTTAGGTCCATCGGTTAGTAAATCAAACCCTTCCGGGTGAATCAACTGCAAAGGTAAAACCTGAGCTAACTGAGCCAATTTTTGCCCAGTTTGACCGCTTATTTTAACCTCTGTTGTGCCATCGCGCTGCTTATTAATGCCAATTGGCAGCTCAAATTGATCCGAGGTCATAAAACGGCCATGTACAAACAGCTCACTGCACTCGTTTTGTATGATACGGCCGGTGAGTGAACTCTTAAATGAACGACCATGTCCGAGCAGATACACCGCTTCAAGGACACTGGTTTTGCCGCTTCCGTTAGCCCCTATAAGAAAGTTAAAGCCTGATGACGGTTGAATGTCACAGGCTTCTATATTTCTAAACTGCTTAACGATTAAGCGCGATAAAGGCATAACGTCTTCATATTAATCTTCAATCACGGCTCGATAGACAAACGTTGTTGATCAGTAAACATCACAAACAACGCTTATAAGCGAATAGGCATAACAACGTACATCGCGCTGTCATCTTGTGCGTTCTCGATAAGAGCACTCGCATTTGCGTCTGACATCGAGATGCGTACTTGCTCACAACGTAGTGTGTTCAGAACATCCAATACGTAGCTTACGTTGAAGCCAATCTCTAATGCGTCACCATCAAAGGTTACGTCTAGCACTTCTTCCGCTTCTTCTTGTTCTGGGTTGTTCGCGGTAATACGCATCTCGCTATCCGCAAGATTAACGCGAACACCACGGAATTTTTCATTCGATAGAATCGCAGCACGAGAAAATGCTGAACGTAATTCATCACAGCCAGCTTCAAGTGTCTTGGTGGTATTTTGCGGCATTACGCGGCGATAATCAGGGAAACGACCATCAACCAGCTTAGAAGTGAATACATAGTTGTTCACTTCCGCACGCACATTAGAGTTACCAATCTGAAGTGTTACTGGCTGTTCTGGAGCATCCAGTAGCTTCACTAACTCTTGAACACCTTTACGAGGCACAATGATCTGCTTTTGAGCAAAATCGGCACCCAGTTGTGCTTGAGATACCGCCATACGGTGACCGTCAGTTGCGACACTACGCAGAATAGAACCTTCAATCTCAAACAACATACCGTTGAGGTAGTAACGAACGTCTTGGTTCGCCATTGAGAATTGGGTTTTCTCGATAAGACCGCGCAATTCAGCTTGTGTCACTGACACTTCAACTTCGCTGCTCCAGTCTTCAATATTTGGAAAATCTGCCGCAGGTAATGTTGCCAATGAGAAGCGGCTACGACCAGAGCGAACCTGAACACGGTCACCATCCAATACCACGGTAATCACTGAGCTGTCTGGCAAGCCACGACAAATATCTAGGAACTTACGTGACGGTACGGTAATGCTGCCCGCTTCGAAATCACCTTCAAGCGTTACACGGCTGATCAGTTCAACTTCTAGATCCGTTGCTGTCATCGACAACACGTTATCTTCTACTTTAATCAGAAGATTTCCTAGAATTGGAAGCGTTGGCCTGCCACCGAGTGCGCCAGATACTTGTTGTAATGGCTTAATCAGGTGACTACGTTCAATGGTAAATTTCATATCTTGCTCTTACGGTCTAAATGGCACTGCGTAATAGTACGTGGCCAAGATTCTGCTTATTAAGGTTAAGAATACTGTGTATTAAGAAGAAAGGGTACGAATCAAGTTCGAATAATCTTCTTTAATGTCGTGGCTCTCTTCACGCAACTGAGCAATCTTACGACAAGCATGCAGTACGGTCGTGTGGTCACGGCCACCGAATGCATCGCCAATCTCAGGTAAGCTGTGGTTAGTCAACTCTTTAGCCAGTGCCATTGCCAGTTGGCGTGGACGAGCAACAGAACGAGAACGACGTTTAGATAATAGATCAGCAACTTTGATTTTGTAGTATTCAGCGACTGTCTTTTGAATGTTATCAATGGTGACCAGTTTTTCTTGCAGGGCAAGTAAGTCACGCAGTGCTTCACGCACGAAATCGATCGTGATCGGACGGCCAGTGAAGTTTGCATTCGCAATAACACGGTTCAATGCGCCTTCAAGCTCACGAACGTTAGAACGTAAACGCTTAGCAATAAAGAATGCCACTTCATCCGCAAGGTGAATTTGGTGGTCTTCAGCTTTCTTCATTAAGATCGCAACACGAGTCTCAAGCTCTGGTGGCTCAATCGCAACCGTCAAACCCCAACCGAAGCGAGATTTAAGACGATCCTCTACCCCGTTGATCTCTTTTGGATAACGGTCAGACGTTAGGATGATCTGTTGGTTGCCTTCAAGCAGCGCGTTAAAGGTATGGAAGAACTCTTCTTGAGAACGCTCTTTATTCGCGAAGAATTGAATGTCATCGATAAGCAAGGCATCAACACTGCGGTAGTAGCGCTTAAATTCTTCAATCGCGTTATTTTGCAGTGCCTTTACCATATCCTGAACAAAACGCTCTGAGTGCATGTAAACCACTTTCGCATTCGGCTTATTATCAACAATGGCGTTACCCACCGCGTGCAACAAGTGCGTTTTACCTAGACCAGTGCCGCCGTATAAGAACAACGGGTTGTAGGCTGTTCCTGGGTTATCAGAAACCTGACGAGCCGCAGCCAAACCCAGTTGGTTCGACTTACCTTCAACAAAGTTATTGAACTTGTGTTTTGGGTTGACGTTTGAACGGTGATTAAGATCAACCGCTACAGGTTCTTCATCACGCCAGATGTTGTGTACTGGTTTGCGTGCTTGTAGCTGCGCAGGTGCAGATGACTCAGCGGCTACATCGGCTGCTGTACGGGTACGAGCTGGGGCAATAGTTTCAGGTTTTGGAGCAGTAACTCGTTTACTTCCAATCTCAAAATGAAGATGTGGAATATCATTACCACAGTATTCTTGCAGTAAACGGTTGATGCTATTTAGGTACTTATCGCGCACCCAATCGAGTACAAATCGGTTTGGTGCAAATAGAGTTAGAGTATTACCATTGAGCTCCGCTTGTAACGGACGTACCCACATACTGAATTCTGTAGCTGGTAATTCTTCTTGAAGCTGTTGCAAGCATTGCAACCAAAGCGAAGATGACACGGTGCCCCACTCTATTTAAGTTATATGAAATGACCGTTAATTTTACCTGTTGATAAGTCAGATCACCAGCAATTGATCACAGATCCAGTGAATAAGATCCAAGTTATTCACAATAAATTTGTAAATAATCGGTGGATCCACACATCTTGCCCCTAATTTACTCACACAATGATCCACTTATGCCCGGATCCTTGCTAGTTATCCCCAAATCGAGAATACAATCTGGTTATGGTTAATAACATCTGGTTATTTATTCTATTGAGCATTTTCCCAGTAACATCCAACCCTATAAATATAAGGAGTTACCAAATGAATAACTGGATTAAGGCTGCAATTGCGGCTATCGCACTCTCTGCTGCTACTGTTCAAGCTGCGACTGAAGTTAAAGTCGGCATGTCTGGTCGCTACTTCCCGTTCACGTTCGTTAAACAAGACCAACTACAAGGTTTTGAAGTGGATTTATGGGATGAGATCGGTAAGCGTAACGATTACAAAGTTGAATACGTAACGGCAAACTTCTCTGGTCTGTTTGGTCTTCTGGAAACGGGTCGTATCGATACCATTTCAAACCAAATTACAATGACGGATGCACGTAAAGCGAAATACCTATTCGCCGACCCATACGTAGTAGACGGTGCGCAAATTACCGTCCGTAAAGGTAATGACAGCATTAAAGGTATCGAAGACCTTGATGGCAAGACGGTTGCGGTAAACCTAGGTTCAAACTTTGAACAACTGCTTCGCAGCTACGACAAAGATGGCAAAATCAATGTAAAAACCTACGATACAGGTATTGAGCATGATGTCGCTCTTGGTCGTGCAGATGCATTCGTAATGGATCGCCTATCAGCACTAGAGCTTATCAAGAAGACAGGGCTACCATTACAGCTAGCAGGTCAGCCATTCGAAACCATTGAAAACGCCTGGCCTTTCGTGAACAACGACAACGGTAAAAAACTGCAAGCAGAAGTAAACCAAGCATTAGCAACAATGCGCGCAGATGGTACGCTAGAAAGTATCTCTCAGAAATGGTTTGGTGCGGACATTACTCAGAAGTAATCACTCACTATCTCCATTCGAGGCCCACTGCTTTACACGGCGGTGGGCTTTTTGCTTTTGTGCACGGATTAAAAGCCTGATAGAACAGTATTTCCAAATAGAACAACACTTCCAATATTAATACGAGATAGATTATGGGATTTGACTTTAATTACATGCTAGAGCTGTTGCCAATACTCCTGAAGTATTTAGGCACCACGATGGAGATGGCGACTTGGGGCTTGTTCTTTGCTCTGATCCTATCTCTAATACTGGCGAATATTCGTGTATTCAAAATCCCAGTACTCGACCAACTGAGCCAGCTGTACATTAGCTTCTTTCGAGGCACACCTCTGTTGGTACAGCTTTTCCTCCTTTATTACGGCTTACCACAAGTATTCCCGTGGATGGTTGGGTTGGATGCCTTCAGCGCCGCTGTAATTGGCTTAACCTTGCACTTTGCCGCGTATATGGCAGAAAGTATTCGTGCCGCGATTATCGGTATTGATCGTAGCCAGATGGAAGCCAGCCTCTCAGTCGGTATGACAACCACCCAAGCGATGCGCCGAGTGATCTTGCCACAAGCAACCCGCGTGGCTCTGCCTTCTTTGATGAACTATTTCATTGACATGATCAAGTCGACTTCACTTGCATTCACCCTAGGTGTAGCCGAAATCATGGCCAAAGCTCAGATGGAAGCTTCTTCAAGCTTTCGCTTCTTCGAGGCTTTCCTAGCTGTCGCGCTAATTTATTGGGGCGTGGTGGTTATCCTCACTCGTATTCAAATCTGGGCCGAAGTGAAACTGAATAAGGCGTATGTACGATGATCAAATTACAAAATATCCACAAGCAGTTTGGTGACACCGAAGTATTGAAAGGGATCGACCTAGAAATCAAGCAAGGTGAGATAATTGTC
The DNA here is from genome assembly GCF_041472735.1 of Vibrio sp. 10N.261.46.E11. Lineage (NCBI taxonomy): Bacteria > Pseudomonadati > Pseudomonadota > Gammaproteobacteria > Vibrionales > Vibrionaceae > Vibrio > Vibrio sp. 10N.261.46.E11. The sequence continues at coordinate 52,093 of NZ_JBFRQW010000061.1, read as the reverse complement.
ATCATAGGTTCAAGTGGGACTGGTAAATCTACTTTACTGCGTTGTGTGAACTTTCTAGAGCAAGCCGATCAAGGCACTATTTCGATTGATGATATTAATGTCGATGCTCAGAAACACACCAAAGCAGAGGTGCTTGCATTGCGTCGGAAGACCGGTTTTGTATTTCAAAACTATGCACTATTTGCTCACCAAACCGCGAAACAGAATATAGCCGAAGGCTTGATTACCGTTCGTGGGTGGAAAAAGCAGCAAGCCCATGAAAAAGCACAACAAATACTCGACGATATTGGCTTGGGAGAGAAAGCTGATAGCTACCCAGCCGCGCTCTCTGGTGGCCAGCAGCAACGGGTTGGTATTGGCCGAGCAATGGCACTCCAACCAGAACTTTTACTGTTTGATGAGCCGACTTCAGCGCTTGATCCTGAATGGGTTGGCGAAGTGCTTAACCTAATGAAAAAACTAGCAAATCAGCATCAAACCATGCTGGTGGTTACTCATGAAATGCAGTTCGCTAGAGAGGTCGCAGACCGAGTGATCTTCATGGCTGATGGCCACATTGTCGAACAGGGATCTCCACAGGATATTTTTGGTAATCCACAGGATCCTAAGTTAAAGAAATTCTTAAATAAGGTCGGGATCGACGAAGGATCCTTGTGATTTTAGTTATTCTACGTATAATCCCCCGACCGGAATTTTAGTTAACCCAATCATTGACACTTTTTGTGACAGTGATTACAATTCCGCCTCTTTGTTGAGAGGCGTCGGTTTTCCTTTCTTATATAAAGAAGAGAAAAAATGCCCACGCCGGGTTTAACAAAAACCTAAAACTACTGATCAGTAAGGTAATTACAATGAAACGCACTTTTCAACCTACAGTTCTAAAGCGTAAGCGTACACACGGTTTCCGTGCTCGCATGGCTACTAAGAACGGTCGCGCAACAATCAATGCACGTCGTGCAAAAGGCCGTAAGCGTCTTTCTAAGTAATCTTTGATTATTTTGAATAAGCTAGCCTTCGGTCGGGAGTTACGCTTGTTAACTCCCGAACATTATCAGAATGTCTTCAAGCAAGCTCATCGAGCAGGCTCCCCTCATTTCACCATCATTGCCCGAAATAATTCTCTTTCAAATCCTCGCCTTGGATTAGCCGTTCCGAAAAAGCAGATTAAAACCGCCGTGGGTCGTAATCGATTCAAGCGTCTTACTCGTGAAAGCTTTCGTAACACTCAACACAAACTTCCTAACAAAGATTATGTTGTAATCGCTAAGAAGAGCGCGCAAGATTTAAGCAATGAAGAAATGTTCAAGCTACTCGACAAATTATGGCTTCGCCTGTCTCGCCCTTCGCGTGGATAGCGCTAATACCCATCTATTTTTATAGATGGTTTATTAGTCCACTCATCGGCCCACGCTGCCGATTTACTCCAACCTGCTCTTTATATGCGATAGAAGCGTTGAAAGCTCACGGTTTTGTAAAAGGGTGTTGGTTATCAGGCAAACGTCTATTAAAATGCCATCCTTTGAACGAAGGGGGCTTTGACCCCGTTCCACCAGTCCAAAAACAAGACAGAGATAAATAACGATGGATTCTCAACGTAATATCCTGTTAATCGCATTGGCATTGGTTTCTTTCCTACTGTTCCAACAATGGAACGTAGCTCAGAACCCAGCTCCACAAGCGGTTGAGCAGGCACAATCTGGCAGCACCCTACCAGCGCCATCTTATGCAGATGATCTAGACCCGGCTCCTGGTCAAGTTGCTTCTGCTAAAACTATCACAGTAACAACTGATGTTCTGACTCTGTCAATTGATACGGTTGGTGGTGATGTCGTTACAGCAAACCTAAACGATTACTCTGCTGAGTTCGATTCTGAAGATACTTTTGTTCTTCTTAAAAACGAGCCTGGTCACCAATTTATCGCTCAAAGCGGTCTAGTGGGTCCTCAAGGTATCGATTTAAGCAGCACTAACCGCCCTAGCTACACGGTTTCAGCAGACAGCTTCACGTTGGCTGAAGGTCAAGATGAACTACGCATCCCAATGACTTACCAAGCGAACGGCCTGGATTACACAAAAACATTCGTCCTTAAGCGCGGCAGCTACGCTATTGACGTTGAATACGATGTAGTCAACAACTCTGGCAATAACGCAACATTCGGCATGTACGCTCACCTACGTCAAAACGTTATGGATGACGGTGGTAGCCTAACAATGCCAACTTACCGTGGTGGTGCTTACTCTACGGAAGATACGCGTTACAAAAAATACAGCTTCGACGACATGCAAGATCGCAACCTTTCTCTTAACCTAGCAAACGGTCAAGGTTGGGCAGCGATGATTCAACACTACTTTGCAAGTGCTTGGATTCCACGCGACGAAGCAGGCAGCAACCTTTACACTCGTGTCATTGGTAACCTTGGCGACATCGGTGTTCGCATGCCGAACAAAACCATCGCTACTGGCGACGAAGCAAGCTTCAAAGCAACGCTTTGGGTTGGTCCTAAACTTCAAGACCAAATGGCTGCTGTTGCACCAAACCTAGACCTAGTAGTTGACTACGGTTGGTTATGGTTCATTGCTAAACCACTTCATACTCTGCTTTCATTTATTCAAGGCATCGTTGTGAACTGGGGTCTGGCAATCATCTGTCTAACTTTCATCGTTCGTGGTGCTATGTACCCACTAACGAAAGCTCAGTACACGTCTATGGCGAAAATGCGTATGCTTCAGCCTAAGCTGACTGCAATGCGTGAGCGTATTGGCGACGACCGTCAACGCATGAGTCAAGAAATGATGGAGCTTTACAAGAAAGAGAAAGTAAACCCACTAGGTGGCTGTTTACCTATCCTTCTTCAAATGCCTATCTTCATTTCGCTATACTGGGCACTAATGGAGTCTGTTGAACTGCGTCACTCACCGTTCTTCGGTTGGATTACTGACCTTTCAGCACAAGACCCATACTACATCTTGCCACTTCTGATGGGTGCTTCAATGTTCCTAATCCAGAAGATGAGCCCGACAACTGTAACGGATCCAATGCAGCAGAAGATCATGACCTTTATGCCGGTTATGTTCACATTCTTCTTCCTGTTCTTCCCTTCAGGTCTGGTTCTTTACTGGCTAGTATCGAACATCGTAACTCTAATTCAGCAAACGCTTATCTACCGCGCACTGGAAAAGAAAGGCTTACATTCTAAGTAAGTTCGATAATAGAAAGAAATAAAGAAAGGCGACCAAAAGGTCGCCTTTTTGTTTTTAGCTGATTACAATTCAGCTAATTGATTAATCGTGAATGCCCTCTTTGGCTTTCACATGCTAGCAGGCACACCTATGACTACAGATACGATTGTTGCTCAAGCGACCGCGCCAGGCCGTGGTGGCGTCGGTATTATCCGCGTTTCCGGCCCATTGGCGACTCAGGTTGCCCTAGAAGTAACAGGAAAAACACTTAAGCCTCGCTACGCTGAGTACCTGCCGTTTAAATCTCACGATGGCATCGAACTCGACCAAGGTATCGCGCTTTTCTTCCCTAACCCACATTCGTTTACTGGCGAAGACGTGTTAGAGCTGCAAGGCCACGGCGGTCCGGTGGTGATGGATATGCTCATCAAACGAATCCTCGCGATCTCAGGCGTGCGTGCTGCGCGTCCAGGTGAGTTTTCAGAGCGTGCCTTCTTAAACGACAAGATGGATTTAACTCAAGCCGAAGCGATTGCTGACCTGATTGACGCAAGCTCAGAAGAAGCGGCGAAATCTGCACTACAATCCCTGCAAGGTGAATTCTCAAAGCGTATTAATACACTGGTAGATTCCCTGATTTACCTAAGAATCTACGTTGAAGCGGCTATCGACTTCCCTGAAGAAGAAATTGATTTCCTTGCTGACGGTAAAGTAAGTGCTGACTTACAGGCTATCATCGACAATCTCGAAGCTGTGCGCCAAGAAGCCAATCAAGGTGCCATCATGCGTGAAGGTATGAAAGTCGTGATTGCAGGTCGCCCAAATGCGGGTAAATCGAGTCTATTGAATGCATTGTCAGGCAAAGAATCTGCCATTGTGACTGATATTGCCGGCACTACGCGTGATGTACTGCGTGAACATATCCATATTGATGGCATGCCACTGCATATTATTGATACCGCAGGCCTACGTGAGGCCTCTGATGAAGTAGAAAAGATAGGTATTGAACGTGCTTGGGAAGAAATAGCTCAGGCAGACCGAGTTTTATTTATGGTTGATGGCACAACAACAGACGCAACCGACCCGAAAGATATCTGGCCCGATTTCGTTGATCGTCTGCCGAATAATATCGGAATGACCGTTATTCGTAACAAAGCCGATCAAACAGGTGAAGATCTCGGAATTTGCCATGTTAATGATCCAACTCTGATTCGACTATCAGCAAAGACTGGGCAAGGCGTTGATGCACTGCGTAATCATTTAAAAGATTGCATGGGCTTTGCGGGTGGCAATGAAGGTGGCTTCATGGCACGTCGTCGTCACTTAGATGCCCTAGAACGTGCATCAGAACACCTAGATATCGGCCAACAGCAGCTTGAAGGCTACATGGCGGGTGAGATTTTAGCGGAAGAGCTTCGTATCACTCAACAGCACCTTAATGAGATCACAGGTGAGTTCAGTTCAGACGATCTTTTAGGTCGCATCTTCTCTTCATTCTGTATTGGTAAATAACCTTAAAAGGCCGGCTCATGCTGGCCTTCTTCTTTAGTAAGGACAGCTTAATGATCCACATTATTACAGGCAGCACCTTGGGTGGCGCAGAATACGTTGGCGATCACCTTAATGATCTTCTAGAAGCTCAAGGGCACGAGATCGAGCTTCATAATCAGCCAGAATACGACAATATTCCGCAACAAGGTACTTGGTTATTGGTGACATCGACGCATGGTGCGGGTGAATTTCCTGATAACATCCAGCCTTTGATCAAGTCATTGAATCAAGAATCTCCCGATTTAAGCGCGATTCGCTTTGCTGTGGTTGCTCTTGGTGACTCAAGCTACGACACCTTCTGTTCTGCAGGCCAGTCTGCTTATTCACTTCTAGAAAAGCTTGGTGCTCAGCCTATTTCAGCGTGTTTTACCATCGATGTTCTTGAAACACCGGTTCCTGAGGATGCTGCAGAGGATTGGTTTAACGATCATAGTGACCAGTTTTAACTCCTCAATCTTCTAAAAAGCGGCTTATGCCGCTTTTTTTGTCTCTGAATATCGTGATTGTGAATAACTTTTTTGAAAATAAATCGAAATACATGTCATTTTTTTCAATTTTCTCTGTGGATAAGATCATAAATATACAGTGATTAACCTATAGTTATCCAAATAACAACTTTCTAGGTAATTTCCCCTTGTGTATAAGTAGCTATTTTGATCCCAGCTAATCCTCATCATGATCAAAGTTAGATCACATCCTTTGATCCAAAAAAGATCCATGATCTTGTTGATTATTTTCTACTTATCCACAGATACCCTCGATCCTAATAATAGATCTAATAAAAGATCTCTCTAAAGATCTTATCTATATTAATTAAAAACAGCTTTTTCGAAAAATTCCAAAAACGTTTTCTCAAGCTATGAAAACAGGTAGAATATCGCTCCTTTTTATCAATCTAGAAACGTTTGAGTACCTGAGGTCGGTTCATGCTTTATCACGAAAAATTTGACGTCATCGTTGTTGGTGGTGGCCATGCAGGAACGGAAGCCGCACTCGCATCTGCACGTACTGGTCAAAGTACGTTATTACTAACTCATAATATCGATACGTTGGGACAGATGTCCTGTAACCCAGCCATTGGCGGGATCGGTAAGGGCCACTTGGTAAAAGAGGTCGATGCTATGGGTGGATTAATGGCGCAAGCTATTGATCATGCAGGTATTCAGTTCAGAACATTGAACGCATCAAAAGGCCCTGCAGTTCGTGCTACTCGTGCACAAGCTGACCGCGCACTTTACAAAGCCTTTGTTCGTAACGTTCTTGAAAACACGCCAAACCTAACTTTGTTCCAACAGTCGGTCGATGACTTGATCGTTGAACAGGATCAAGTGGTGGGTGTGGTTACGCAGATGGGCCTTAAGTTCCGCGCAAGCGCTGTGGTTCTGACTGTGGGCACATTCCTAGGCGGCAAGATCCATATTGGTATGGAAAGTTCTTCAGGCGGCCGTGCTGGCGATCCACCATCGATCGCACTAGCTGACCGTCTTCGTGATCTTCCATTCCGAGTTGATCGCTTGAAAACCGGCACACCTCCTCGCATCGATGCACGCAGCGTTGATTTTTCTGAGCTTGAGGTTCAACACGGCGATAATCCGACTCCGGTTTTCTCATTCATGGGTAACCGAGCTCAGCAGCCGCGTCAGATTCCATGTTACATCACGCATACCAATGAAAACACGCATGACGTTATTCGCGCCAATCTCGATCGCAGCCCAATGTACGCGGGTGTGATTGAAGGTATTGGCCCTCGCTACTGTCCTTCGATAGAAGACAAAGTGATGCGTTTTGCTGATAAAAACAGTCACCAGATTTTCATTGAACCTGAAGGCCTAACGACCCATGAGCTATACCCGAATGGTATCTCTACCAGTCTACCGTTTGATGTGCAGGTAAAAATCGTTCACTCAATGAAAGGTTTTGAGAACGCACACATCGTTCGCCCAGGCTATGCGATTGAGTATGATTTCTTTGATCCTCGCGACCTTAAGCTGACTTACGAAACTAAGTTCATCAAAGGTCTATTCTTTGCGGGTCAAATCAATGGTACCACTGGCTACGAAGAAGCTGCAGCACAAGGCTTAATGGCCGGTTTGAATGCGAGTTTGTTTACGCAAGGCAAAGAGGGCTGGAGCCCACGCCGCGATCAAGCTTACATGGGTGTACTTATTGATGACTTGTCGACAATGGGTACCAAAGAACCGTACCGCATGTTTACATCTCGCGCGGAATATCGCTTGTTGCTTCGTGAAGACAACGCTGATATCCGTTTGACTGAAAAGTCACGTGAACTTGGCTTAGTCGACGATGCTCGTTGGATGCGATTCAACGAGAAGATAGAAAACATGGAGAAAGAACGTCAACGTCTTAAAGAAACATGGATTAATCCAAAATCTGAAGATATTGATCAACTGAACCAGATCCTGAAAACACCAATGTCTCGTGAAGCGAGTGGTGAAGATCTTCTTCGTCGTCCTGAAATGACTTATTCACAGTTAACGTCGTTGGATCGTTTTGGTCCTGCACTGGAAGATCAACAAGCGTCTGAGCAAGTTGAGATTCAAGTGAAGTACGATGGTTATATCCAGCGTCAACAAGACGAAATTGAAAAATCACTGCGTCATGAAAACACTAAACTGCCGGCTGACATCGATTACAGTAAGGTAAAAGGGCTTTCTAACGAAGTGGTTCTAAAACTAACTACCGCTAAACCAGACTCAATTGGTATTGCATCGCGAATCTCAGGTATCACACCTGCTGCAATTTCAATTCTGTTGGTTTACTTGAAAAAACACGGCCTGTTGAAAAAAGGTGAGGAAGCATAATGAGCGCATTACGCGAAAAACTGGATCACCTGATTGGCCAGACTGAACTTGAAGTATCTGAAAAGCAACGCAGCCAATTGGTTGGCTACGTTGAGTTACTAAACAAGTGGAACAAAGCATACAATCTGACGTCAGTTCGTGATCCGCAAGAAATGATGGTGAAACATATCTTAGATAGCATCATTGTTAGCACTCACTTACAAGGCAAGCGCTTTATTGACGTTGGCACAGGCCCTGGCCTTCCTGGGATTCCGCTCTCAATCATGAATCCTGACTGCGAGTTTTACTTGCTAGACAGCTTGGGTAAGCGTATTCGCTTTATCAAGCAAGTGATTCATGAGCTGGGTATCGACAACGTGGTGCCGATTCAAAGTCGTGTTGAAGAATTTCAACCAGAAGAAAAGTTTGATGCCGTGCTCAGTCGCGCATTTGCATCAATGACAGACATGGTAGAGTGGTGTCATCATTTACCTAAAGAGCAATCCGGTGTATTTTTGGCTCTTAAGGGACAACATCCTAGAGACGAAATCGACTTGTTACCTGAATGGTGTTCAGTGACAGACATTAAAGCTTTGCAAGTGCCAGAGCTTGATGGAGAGCGTCATCTAGTAACTTTATCGCGTCAGGGATAATCAGCGAGGCCATAGTGGGTAAAATCGTAGCAATCGCCAACCAGAAGGGTGGTGTAGGAAAAACAACAACTTGCATTAACTTGGCAGCATCAATGGCGGCAACAAAACGCAAGATCTTGGTTGTTGACCTCGATCCTCAGGGTAATGCCACTATGGCGAGCGGTGTTGACAAGTATCAAGTTGAAGCAACTGCTTACGATTTGCTGGTTGAAGATACCCCATTTGATGAGGTAGTTTGTCGAAGTACATCTGGTAACTACGACCTCATCGCCGCAAATGGTGATGTTACAGCGGCTGAAATCAAATTGATGGAAGTGTTTGCACGCGAAGTTCGTCTTAAAAATGCGCTAGCATCAGTTCGTGATAACTATGATTTCATCTTTATCGATTGCCCACCTTCTCTAAACCTTCTTACAATTAATGCGATGGCTGCGGCTGATTCCGTATTGGTTCCTATGCAATGTGAATACTTTGCACTGGAAGGTTTGACAGCGTTGATGGATACCATCAGCAAACTCGCTGCGGTGGTAAATGAGAATCTGAAGATTGAAGGTCTTCTACGTACTATGTACGATCCTCGTAACCGCCTATCGAACGAAGTATCTGATCAACTCAAAAAGCACTTCGGTAGCAAAGTCTATCGAACTGTGATCCCTAGAAATGTGCGTCTGGCAGAAGCGCCGAGTCATGGCAAGCCAGCAATGTACTACGACAAATATTCAGCAGGAGCTAAGGCATATCTTGCTCTTGCCGGCGAAATGTTGCGTCGTGAAGAAGTCCCAGTATAGGTCTAACCAAAGGAATTCGCTCAATGTCTAAGCGTGGTTTAGGAAAGGGGCTAGATGCATTGCTTGCAACTAGCTCATTGGCTCGTGAAAAACAGCAAGTAGCTTCTTACAGTCAGGCGTTGTCGGCTGATGGTGAGCTTATCGAATTGGCTGTTGGTTGCTTAAAGCCAGGTGTATATCAACCGCGTAAGGATATTGCGCCGGAAGCGCTAGAAGAGCTGGCAGCATCAATTCAATCTCAAGGCATTATTCAGCCAATTGTTGTACGCCCGCTAGCGCACGACCAATTTGAGATTATAGCTGGCGAACGTCGTTGGAGAGCGGCTCGTCAAGCTGGCCTTAAGCAAGTGCCATGTCTGATCAAAAGAGTAGAAGATAAAGCCGCGATTGCGATGGCATTGATCGAGAATATTCAGCGTGAAGACTTGAATGCTATCGAAGAAGCACAAGCGTTAGAGCGTTTGCAGAACGAATTTGAGCTGACACATCAACAAGTTGCTGAAGTGATCGGTAAATCGAGAGCAACGGTTAGTAACTTATTACGTCTAAATCAGCTCGAAAATGAAGTAAAAGGTTTAGTTTCCAACAAACACCTGGAAATGGGGCATGCTAGAGCATTGCTTGCGCTCGAAGGCGATACCCAGGTTGAGGCAGCAAACACTGCGGCAACCAAAAAAATGACCGTGCGTCAAACTGAGCAGCTTGTTAAAAAGTGCTTAAAGCCAGACGTTGAATCAGAATCGAAGCAAGAAGACACTGAAGCTATCGAACTTTCACGAAGACTCACGGAAAAATTGCAAGCAAACGTTTCAGTTACTCGTTCTGTTAGTGGGAAGTCAAAAGTGACAATTACTCTTGATGAGCCTCACAAATTAGATCAACTTATTGCTAAATTAGAGTACTAAGTGAGATAATTGATTTAGGTCAATTATGTAATGAACAAGTGATTTCGTACAAAAGTTGTCGGTTTGTATACAAAAATGTAAATGATTGCTGCATTCTTATTGCAATCAATTTGGCTGAACGTATAATTTTCGCCAATTTATCAGCACGCTTTTAAGCGAGTATCAAAGTAGGCTTAAAAGAGGAACGAATACATGGTAGCGGCGTTAGCAAGACCAGGACGAGTGCTTGCAAAGCAAATGTTATTGATCGAGCTTAGCGCGGTTATATTAGTGGCGATAGGGTTAGGTTTAGCTGTTAATCCTGATTGGGGTTTTGCTGCATTAATCGGTGGCGGTATTTTTGTCATCGCTAATGTAGTTTTTTGTGTGTGTGCTTTCCTATTTTGTGGAGCTCGAGCAACTAAGTTAGTTGCGGCGTCGTTCTATGCAGGGGAAGCGCTCAAAATCTTAATCACAGTTCTACTATTCTCTATCGTCTACATGTATATGCAGGTGGAATTAATTCCCCTCAAACTGACCTATTTACTGGTTCTAGGTATTAATATCTTTGCGCCAGTGCTTTTCATTAACAATAAAAAATAGGATGAGTTATGGCTGCGCCAACAGCATCCGGATACATTGAACACCATTTACAAAACCTTTCTTTAGCTAAGTTTGGTCTTGTAGAGGAGACAAGTTTCTGGAACGTACATATAGACAGTCTGTTTTTTTCGGTGTTGACAGGGATGTTATTCCTTTGGGTTTTTCGCTCAGTCGCTAAGAAAGCAACAGTAGGTGTACCTGGTAAGCTTCAGTGTTTTGTTGAAATGGTAGTGGAATTCGTTGGCGACAACGTTAAAGAAACTTTCCATGGCCGCAACCCTCTGATTGCCCCACTCGCACTGACTATATTCTGCTGGATTATCATTATGAACTTGATGGACTTAGTGCCTATCGATTTCTTACCGTATCCTGCAGAGCATTGGCTAGGTATCCCTTATTTGAAAGTGGTTCCTACAGCTGATGTTAATATAACAATGGCAATGGCTTTGGGTGTTTTTGCTCTGATGATCTACTACAGCATCAAAGTAAAAGGCCTAGGCGGATTTGCTAAAGAATTGGCACTGCATCCATTTAATCACCCAATCATGATTCCATTTAACTTGGTACTTGAGGTAATTTCGTTACTAGCGAAACCACTGTCTCTAGGTATGCGTTTATTTGGTAATATGTTTGCGGGTGAGGTGGTGTTTATTCTTATCGCGGCAATGCTACCGTGGTATTTACAATGGGTAGGTGCACTACCTTGGGCTATCTTCCATATCTTGGTTATTTTGATTCAAGCTTTTGTTTTCATGATGTTAACAATCGTTTACTTATCAATGGCTCATGAAGATAGTGATCACTAAAAAATTTTTAAGCTTTATTCTAACTATTAATGTTAATCGGAGAACGTAAATGGAAACTGTACTAAGTTTTTCAGCAATCGCTGTTGCTATCATTGTTGGTCTTTGTGCCGTAGGTACTGCAATTGGTTTTGCTATTCTTGGTGGTAAATTCCTAGAAGGCGCTGCGCGTCAACCTGAAATGGCTCCAATGCTACAAGTTAAGATGTTCATCATCGCTGGTCTATTGGATGCTGTTCCAATGATCGGTATCGTAATCGCACTACTATTCACGTTTGCTAACCCATTTGTTGGTCAACTAGCAGGCTAATTAACTTCTAAATAGTTAATTAAATTTTTGTAGTTGATTCTTAACGAGGGGTAGCTGTTGTGAATATGAACGCAACTCTGCTAGGTCAAGCAATTGCTTTTTCACTGTTTGTTTGGTTCTGCATGAAATATGTATGGCCACCAATCATGCAAGCAATTGAAGAACGTCAGAAAAAAATTGCTGACGGTCTAGTAGCCGCTGAACGCGCTGCTAAAGACTTGAACCTGGCACAAGCCAACGCTTCTGAGCAAATGAAAGAAGCAAAGCGCACTGCAACTGAGGTTATTGATCAGGCAAACAAACGTAAAGCTCAAATTATTGATGAAGCACGCGAAGAGGCTCAGGCAGAACGCCAGAAAATCTTAGCGCAAGCTGAAGCTGAAATTGAAGCAGAGCGTACACGTGCCCGTGATGACCTGCGCAAACAAGTCGCAACTCTGGCTATAGCTGGTGCTGAGAAAATCCTTGAACGTACAATCGATAAAGATGTACACGATGATCTTCTTAACAACATTACTGCAAAACTTTAAAGCAAGGGGCTGTATATGTCTGATTTGACTACAATCGCACGCCCCTATGCTAAAGCAGCGTTTGACTTTGCGGTAGATAAAGGTGAGCTAGACCAATGGGGTCAAATGCTTACTTTTGCTGCCGAAGTGGCACAAAATGATGATGTTCACAATTTATTAAGCGGTTCTATGACTGCTGAAAAATTAGCTGAAGTATTCATTGTAATTTGTGGCGAACAATTTGATGAATTCGGTCAGAACTTAATTAAAGTGATGGCAGAGAATGGCCGCTTAATGGCTTTTCCTGATGTTTGTAAAGAGTTCTTTATACTCAAAAAAGAGTATGAGAAAGAGATCGACGTTGAAGTCACTTCAGCGGTAGAACTTTCTGAAGAACAACGTGCAGAGATCAGCAGCAAATTGGAACAGCGCTTAGCGCGCAAAGTTCAGCTGAATTGCAGTATAGATGAGACTCTACTTAGTGGAGTTATTATTCGAGCCGGAGACCTAGTCATCGATAACTCAGCGCGCAGTCGTTTAGACCGCCTGAGCGATGCATTGCAGTCTTAATGGGGATTGGAGCATGCAACTTAATTCCACTGAAATTAGCGATCTAATTAAACAACGTATTGAATCTTTCGACGTTGTTAGTGAAGCTCGCAATGAAGGTACTATCGTTTCTGTAAGCGATGGCATCCTTAGCATCCACGGCCTAGCGGACGTGATGCAAGGTGAAATGATCGAACTACCGGGTGGCCGTTACGCTCTAGCACTAAACTTGAACCGTGATTCGGTTGGTGCTGTTGTAATGGGCCCGTATGCTGACCTACAGGAAGGCATGAAAGTTACAGGTACTGGTCGTATTCTAGAAGTACCAGTAGGTCCTGAAATGCTTGGTCGTGTTGTAAACACGCTAGGTGAGCCAATTGATGGTAAAGGTCCAATCGAAGCTAAACTGACTTCGCCTGTAGAAATTATCGCACCAGGTGTAATCGACCGTAAATCGGTAGATCAACCTGTTCAAACTGGTTACAAGTCTGTTGACTCAATGATCCCTATCGGTCGTGGTCAACGTGAACTAGTAATCGGTGACCGTCAAACTGGTAAAACAGCAATGGCGATCGATGCGATTATTAACCAAAAAGATTCTGGTATTTTCTCTATCTACGTAGCTATCGGCCAAAAAGCGTCGACTATTGCTAACGTAGTTCGCAAACTAGAAGAGCACGGCGCACTAGCAAACACTGTTGTTGTTGTTGCATCTGCTTCTGAATCTGCAGCGCTGCAATACCTTGCACCGTATGCTGGTTGTGCGATGGGCGAATACTTCCGTGATCGCGGTGAAGATGCACTGATTGTTTATGATGATCTATCTAAGCAAGCTGTAGCTTACCGTCAAATCTCGCTACTACTTAAGCGTCCACCAGGTCGTGAAGCGTTCCCAGGTGATGTTTTCTACCTTCACTCTCGTCTACTAGAGCGTGCTGCTCGTGTAAGCGAAGCATACGTAGAAAAATTCACTAACGGCGAAGTGACAGGCAAGACTGGTTCTTTAACTGCTCTTCCTATCATCGAAACGCAAGCTGGTGACGTATCTGCATTCGTACCAACGAACGTAATCTCGATTACTGATGGTCAGATCTTCCTACAAACTGAGCTATTCAACGCGGGCGTACGTCCAGCTGTTGACCCAGGTATCTCAGTTTCTCGTGTAGGTGGTTCGGCGCAGACTAAAATCATCAAGAAGCTATCTGGCGGTATCCGTACTGCTCTAGCTCAATACCGTGAACTTGCAGCATTTGCTCAGTTCTCTTCGGATCTTGATGAAGCGACTAAGAAGCAGCTAGACCACGGTCAAAAAGTTACAGAACTGATGAAGCAGAAGCAATACGCTCCTATGTCTGTATTTGACCAAGCTCTAGTAATCTTCGCTGCAGAGCGTGGATACCTTCAAGACGTTGAACTTTCTAAAGTTCTAGATTTTGAAGCTGCTTTACTGTCGTTTGCTCGTGGTCAATATGCCGATCTAGCAACACAGATCGACACAACGGGTGCTTTCAATAAAGAAATCGAAGCTGAGCTGAAGAAGCTTGTTGACGATTTCAAGGCAACCCAGACCTGGTAATTGGTAGGTGGTCTTAGGGCCACCTCATACCATTAACGGAGAGTAACGATGGCCGGCGCAAAAGAGATACGTAATAAAATCGGTAGTGTTAAAAGCACACAGAAGATTACGAAAGCAATGGAAATGGTAGCAGCTTCAAAAATGCGTCGTTCTCAAGACGCAATGGAAGCTACTCGTCCATATGCAGAAACAATGCGTAAAGTGATCGGTCATTTGGCTAATGGTAGCCTCGAGTATAAGCATCCTTATCTTGAGGAACGTGAAGCCAAACGTGTTGGTTACATCATCGTTTCTACAGACCGTGGTCTTTGTGGTGGTTTGAACATTAACTTGTTCAAGAAAGCCATGAACGACATGAAAGATTGGTCTGAGAAAGGTGCTGATGTTGAGCTTGCAATTGTAGGCTCTAAAGCAACAGCATTTTTCAACAACAGCGGCGCGAAAGTAGCAGCTCAAGTTTCTGGTCTGGGCGATCGTCCAAGCCTTGAAGACTTGATTGGCTCTGTGAGCGTTATGCTGAAGAAATATGATGAAGGCGAACTAGATCGCCTGTTCGTAGTGTTCAACAAGTTTGAAAACACTATGGTTCAAGAACCAACGATCGATCAATTACTTCCTTTGCCTAAATCAGACAGCGAAGAAATGAAACGCAGTCATTCTTGGGACTACATTTATGAGCCCGAGCCAAAACCACTACTAGATGCACTATTGGTTCGCTATGTCGAATCTCAAGTGTACCAAGGTGTGGTTGAGAACCTTGCTTGTGAGCAAGCGGCTCGAATGATTGCTATGAAATCAGCAACAGATAACGCTGGTGACATTATTGATGACTTAGAACTTGTGTACAACAAAGCGCGTCAAGCGGCGATTACACAAGAACTTTCTGAGATCGTTTCAGGCGCAGCTGCGGTTTAAGCTTAGGTAAAACTAAATAGTTAGAGGATTAACGATGGCTACAGGTAAGATCGTACAGATCATCGGTGCGGTAGTCGACGTAGAGTTCCCACAGGGTGAAGTACCTCGTGTATACGACGCTCTGAATGTTAATGAAGTACAAGAACGTCTAGTTCTTGAAGTTCAGCAACAACTTGGCGGTGGCGTAGTTCGCGCAATCGTAATGGGTAGCTCTGATGGTTTACGTCGTGGTTTGACAGTTGAAAATACTGGCGCTCCAATCTCAGTACCAGTAGGTACTAAGACATTGGGTCGTATCATGAACGTCCTAGGTGACGCGATTGATGAGTGTGGTGAAATCGGTGCTGAAGAGCATTACGCCATTCACCGTGAAGCTCCAAGCTACGAAGAGCAGTCTAACGAGACAGCTCTTCTAGAAACTGGTGTTAAAGTAATCGACTTGATTTGTCCATTCGCTAAGGGTGGTAAAATCGGTCTATTTGGTGGTGCTGGTGTAGGTAAGACCGTTAACATGATGGAACTTATCAACAACATCGCACTTCAACACTCAGGCCTATCTGTATTCGCAGGTGTAGGTGAGCGTACTCGTGAAGGTAACGATTTCTACTTTGAGATGCAGGAAGCTGGCGTTGTAAACGTTGAAAAACCTGAAGAATCAAAAGTAGCGATGGTTTACGGTCAGATGAACGAGCCACCAGGTAACCGTCTACGTGTTGCACTGACTGGTCTAACAATGGCAGAGCGCTTCCGTGACGAAGGTCGTGACGTTCTACTGTTCGTTGATAACATCTACCGTTACACACTAGCAGGTACTGAAGTATCAGCACTTCTAGGTCGTATGCCTTCTGCGGTAGGTTACCAACCTACACTAGCGGAAGAAATGGGTGTTCTACAAGAGCGTATCACGTCAACTAAATCTGGTTCTATCACGTCTGTACAGGCGGTATACGTACCAGCGGATGACTTGACTGACCCGTCTCCAGCAACAACGTTCGCTCACTTGGATGCAACGGTTGTACTTAACCGTAACATCGCATCTATGGGTCTATACCCAGCGATCGACCCGCTAGATTCTACTTCACGTCAACTGGATCCATTGGTAGTTGGACAAGAGCACTACGACATCGCTCGTGGCGTTCAGTCTACTCTTCAGCGCTATAAAGAGCTGAAAGATATCATTGCTATCCTAGGTATGGACGAGCTATCTGAAGAAGATAAGCAAGTTGTATCTCGTGCTCGTAAGATTGAGAAGTTCCTAACTCAGCCTTACCACGTAGCGGAAGTATTTACAGGTGACCCAGGCGTTTACGTACCTCTTAAAGAGACTCTACGTGGCTTCCAAGGTCTTCTATCTGGTGAATACGATGACATTCCAGAGCAAGCGTTCATGTACTGTGGTGCAATTGACGAAGCTATTGAGAATGCTAAGAAGCTATAAGGCTAACTAGGAGGCGATATGGCAGCAATAACCTTTCACCTAGACGTTGTAAGTGCCGAGAAACAAATTTTCTCTGGTCTTGTTGAGACGTTTCAGGTGACCGGTAGTGAGGGTGAGCTTGGTATTTTCCATGGTCACACTCCACTGCTGACCGCTATCAAGCCTGGTATGGTGCGTATTGTTAAGCAGCACGGCCACGAAGAAATTATTTATGTTTCTGGTGGTATGGTAGAAGTTCAGCCTGGTACAGCGACTGTACTGGCTGATACAGCTATCCGTGGTGAAGAGCTAGACGCAGCAAAGGCGGAAGAAGCTAAACGCAAGGCTGTGGAGAATATCCAAAATCAGCATGGCGACATAGACTTCGCACAAGCGGCCGGTGAACTGGCTAAAGCCATTGCTCAGTTACGAGTTATCGAACTGACAAAGCAGCGTCGTTAATCTTTTTAAGATTATAGACTCTGAGATAAAGGCGACCTAAGGGTCGCCTTTTTGCATTTTTAGGTTCTGAAAAATGCATATTTTAAGCATCACTACTGGTTAAATGGTTATTGTGATTTAATTTTTTGTCCAAAAATGGTTACAATATCGGCTTAATAAAAATACTGTTGGATAGGTTTACAATGAAGTTTAGCGCAGTGATTCTCGCGGCGGGCAAAGGCACTCGCATGTATTCAAACACACCAAAGGTTCTGCACACGCTTGCGGGTAAGCCAATGGTGAAGCATGTTATCGATACATGTAATGGCTTAGGCGCTCAAAATATCCACTTGGTTTACGGCCATGGTGGTGATCAGATGAAGGCTACTCTAACTGAAGAATCTGTAAATTGGGCACTGCAAGCTGAGCAGTTGGGAACTGGCCACGCTGTGGATCAGGCATCTGCACATTTCGCTGATGATGAAAAAGTACTAGTGCTATACGGTGATGTTCCGCTTATCTCTCCTGAAACCATTGAAAACCTATTAGACGCTCAACCAAACGGTGGTATCGCACTACTTACAGTCGTTCTAGATAACCCTATGGGCTACGGTCGTATTATTCGTCGTAATGGTCCTGTTGTGGCTATCGTTGAACAAAAAGATGCAACCGATGAGCAGAAGCTTATCAAAGAGATCAACACCGGCGTTATGGTTGCTACTGGTGGCGATCTGAAGCGTTGGTTGTCTGGTCTAAGCAACGACAACGCGCAAGGTGAATACTACCTAACTGACGTTATTGCAGCGGCTCACGATGAAGGGCGTGCGGTTGAGGCTGTACATCCAGTAAGCCCAATTGAAGTTGAAGGCGTGAACGACCGCTCACAACTGGCTCGTCTAGAGCGCGCTTACCAAGCTGAACAAGCAGACAAGCTATTGAAGCAAGGCGTAATGTTACGCGACCCAAGCCGCTTTGATCTGCGTGGTGAATTGCAGTGTGGTATGGATGTTGAGATTGATACTAACGTTATCATCGAAGGCAGTGTAAGCATCGGCGACAACGTGGTTATCGGCACTGGTTGTGTACTGAAAGACTGTGAGATTGATGACAACACTATCGTTCGCCCATACAGCGTAATCGAAGGTGCGACAATTGGTGAAGACTGTACGCTTGGTCCTTTCACTCGCTTACGTCCTGGAGCTGACATGCGTAACAATTCGCATGTAGGTAACTTTGTTGAAGTGAAGAACACTCGTCTTGGTGAGGGTTCTAAAGCTAATCACCTTACTTACCTAGGTGATGCTGAGATCGGTCAACGTGTAAACGTGGGTGCGGGTGCAATTACTTGTAACTACGATGGTGCAAACAAGTTTAAAACCATCATTGGCGATGACGTGTTTATTGGATCAGATAGCCAACTCATCGCACCTGTTACTATTGGTAAAGGCGCAACTGTTGGTGCGGGCTCAACGGTGACTCGTGATGTTGCTGAGAACGAGCTTGTTATTAGTCGTGCGAAAGAACGTAAAATTGCCAACTGGCAGCGTCCGACTAAGAAAAAATAGTCTCGCAATAAATAAGATGACTTCAATGAAAGCCAGTAGCACCGCTACTGGTTTTTTCTTAGATATCTAGATATAAAAAAAGAGCGATTAATCTCGCTCTTTTTTGTTTTCTTAAGCTAGAAGCTAGAAGCTAGAAGCTAGAAGCTAGAAGCTAGTCTTGGGTGTCTTCTGTTACTACGCGAGAGTTATCTGGTGCAACAAAGTGGTCAGACAGTTCTTTGTTCGAAACAATATAGCCAACCCACAATGCACCTAAACAAATCATTACCGCGATACCTGTTGCGCTTAGTGCTTGGCTTGCCATTGCTGCAACTAATGCACTTGCTAGGCCACTAATACTTATTTGCAGGCTGTTTTGTAAGCCAGCCGCTGTCGCAGGGCTCTGTTTCGCACTTGATAGAGCACGGTTTACTACGATTGGGTAAAGGGCGCCATTCGCTACGGCAATTAGACAGAAAGGTGCTAGTAGAGGCCAGATTGAAGTTAGTTCCCATTGTGATGCAATGAAAATCAATAATGCGGCAACACTAAACAAACCAATCAGGTTTCGTAATACGATGCCATCACCGAGCTTCTTCACTGCTTGCTTACCGAAGTAACCACCAGCCATAAAGGCGATTGTCTGTGGAATGAAGCTCAAGCCAATGTCTTTTGCTTCATAACCTAGCTGAGCCATGATTTCGGGCATACCCGTTAGGTAAGCGAAGAACGCTGCTGACGCTGAAGCAAACATCAATACATTGCCCATGTAAGGCTTTGATTTTATCAACATCTTGATGTCTGTCTTAATCGATGTCTGCTTTACTTCAGGCGCTTCTTTTGGTTGAGCCATTGTTGTTGCAATTAGTAGTGCGCCCATCAAAGTCAATGTAATGAAGATACTGTGCCAGCCAAAGCTGTCTGCTAGCAACACACCCAGTTGAGGTGCTAATGCTGGAGATAGCGCTACTAGAGGCATGATAGTCGCAAAAATTTGTTGGCTACTGCTCTGAGAGTAACGCTTGATAACCATGGCTTGCCAAATTACCGCAGGCGCACACACACCGATCGCTTGAATGAAGCGCAGCGTTAGTAGGTGCCATACTTCGGTACTGAATGCTAAGCCGAATGAAGCTGCAGTAAAGATAACAAGACCAACCGCCAACGTATTGCGGTGACCATACTTGTCACTTGCCAGACCCCAAAGAAGCTGACCCATTGCCATACCGCCAAGGAATACGGTTAGAGATAGAGCAATCTGCTCCGGGCCGGTTGCGAAATCAACTTCCATTGCCTTAAATGCAGGAAGGTACATATCGGTCGCAATAAAGCCAAGCATGGAAAGAACTGCAAGGTAGACCAATTGAAATTTAGAAATATTCATAAGATGCCATTAAACTAAAGGTAATGATGTTTTTATCATCAAAGAAATTGTTTGATATACAGAAGTGAAAGCCCCTGTTTATCTATGCTGACATTCTATTTTTCAGACCTGATAAAATAAAACGCTAAAATATGTGGTTATCAATCAAAAAATTTGAAGGCTTATGTTCTCTAAATCCTCGTTAGAAATGCTCGACACTGTGGCGCGCTTGGGTAGTTTTACCGCAGCTGCTGAACAGTTGCACAAAGTGCCCTCAGCGATCAGCTATGGGGTTAGGCAGGTAGAGCAAGAGCTTGATGTTCTACTTTTCAGACGCTTACCAAGAAAAGTAGAGCTGACACCTGCAGGAGAGCTGTTTATTGAAGAGGCTCGTCAACTGCTGAGGCAAATGGAAGAACTCAGTGCCCAGACTCGCCGAGCAGCGCGTGGTTGGAAGAAAACCTTGCGCCTAACGCTTGATAACGTGGTTAAGCTCGACAAGATGAAGCCGATGATTGAAGAGTTTTATCAAACCTTTGAGTTCGCTGAGCTGCAGATCAACATGGAAGTGTTTAATGGTTCTTGGGAAGCCATTGCACAAGGCAGGGCGGATATTGTGATTGGTGCTACTTCGGCGATTCCGGTTGGTGGTGACTTTGAAGTTAAGGATATGGGGCGGTTAGATTGGGCGTTTGTGATGTCACCTAGTCACCCGTGTGTGCGAGAGCAAAACCTTAATGAAGCCTTTGTCAGTCAATACCCAGCAATATGTTTGGATGATACCTCTAGTGTACTGCCTAAGCGACACACAGGGCACTTTTCAAATCAAAGGCGTCTATTGCTACCTAACTGGTACAGCGCAATAGAATGCCTTAAAAATGGTGTTGGGGTGGGTTATATGCCGAGGCACATTGCCGCGCCAATTATCGAGCAAGGCTTGCTGGTGGAAAAAATACTGCCCGAGCCGAGCCCGCAGAGTCATTGTTGTTTGGTGTGGCGAAAAGACGATAACCATAAACTGATCGAATGGATGGTGAAGTACTTAGGGTCGAGTGATCAACTTCACCAGGATTGGTTGGATCATCGCAAGGCGATCTAATGATCTCTTTACAAGAAGATCCTTTTCAAGCTTGAGCTGAATTAGCACCAATAAAAAGAGCGAGTAAATACTCGCTCTTTTTATTGGTCGTTAACTCTTAAGACAAGAAGAACTTGTAAGAAGGGTTATCGGTTTCGTCTTTACACTGATAGCCAAGCTCTCGTAGGTGTGTCGAGAACTGAGCCAAATCATCATCACCAAGTTCGAAGCCACACAATACGCGACCGTAATCGGCGCCGTGGTTACGATAATTGAACAGGCTGATATTCCAGTGAGTACCTAAGGTATCAAGGAATTTAATCAATGCACCTGGATATTCTGGAAACTCGAAGCTGTACAGACGCTCTTGCAATGGTTTCGATGGTTTGCCGCCAATCATGTAACGAATATGAAGTTTTGCCATCTCATCATCAGACAGATCGACAACTGGGTAGCCGCCTTCACGTAGGTCATTAATGATGTGCTCGAGCTCTTCTTGCCCACCTTGCAGACGTACACCAACGAAGATATTCGCTAGGCTTTCGTCGTTGTGGCGGTAGTTAAACTCCGTCACCGCTCGGCCGCCAATAATATTACAGAACTCTAGGAATGCACCTTGTCGCTCTGGAATCGTCACCGCAAGTAGACCTTCTCGTTTTTCGCCCAACTCACAACGTTCAGACACATAGCGCAAACCGTGGAAGTTGGTGTTAGCACCAGACAGTATCGTTGCCAGTTGCTTGCCTTGCAGTTGGTTCTGCTCAGCAAACTTCTTGAGACCAGCCAGAGCCAGCGCTCCCGAAGGTTCAGCAATCGCACGAGTGTCTTCAAAGATGTCTTTTACCGCAGAGCAGATCTCATCGCTAGACACGGCAATATGACCATCGATGTACTGTTGGCATAGGCGGAAGGTCTCTTCGCCAATGCGCTTAACCGCAACGCCATCTGCAAACATGCTGACCTGATCCAGTACCACTGGCTCACCGGCATCGAGAGCTGCTTTCAAGCAAGATGAGTCTTCTGGTTCAACCGCGATGACTTTAATTTCTGGCATCAGCTGTTTAACCAGCACAGCAACACCAGCAGCTAAGCCACCGCCACCAACAGGCACAAAGATGTAATCCATGTGACCATTCTGCTGCAGCATCTCCATGCCCATAGTGCCTTGTCCAGCGATCACCAATGGGTGATCAAATGGAGGCACAAAGGTATAGCCGTGTTCAGCAGAAAGGCGTTCAGCCTCTGCCTTCGCTTCATCAAAGTTGCTGCCGTGCAGAACCACGTTACCGCCAAAGCCACGTACCGCATCAACCTTGATATCAGGAGTGGTTTTTGGCATCACAATCGTGGTTTGAATACCAAGTTTAGAACCGGACAGCGCCATACCTTGAGCGTGGTTACCCGCCGATGCAGCAATCACACCAGCAGCTTTCTGTTGCTCTGAAAGGCTTGATACCATGTTGTAGGCACCACGTAGCTTGAACGAGTGGACCGGCTGACGGTCTTCTCGCTTTAGCTGAACCTGATTACCAATGCGCGCGCTTAAGCGAGGCATCTCTTGCAGAGGTGTCACGATTGCCGCTTCGTAAACCGGCGCTCTCAGGATCTGACGCAGGTAATCTGCGCCAGTTTGTTTTACGGGACTGACCGTGTCATCACTCATAGTTAGCCCTCAAGCTTAGACTTATCACGCACGGCGCCTTTGTCGGCACTGGTTGCCATGCTTGCGTAAGCTTTCAGTGCGAATGAAACTTCACGCTGACGGTTTTCTGGTTTCCAGCCTAGTGCGTCTTGCTTAACACGACGCGCTTCTAGCTCAGCTTCAGGCACATCAAGTGTGATTGAGCGGCTAGGGATGTCGATAGTGATGATGTCGCCAGTATTCACTAGACCAATAACACCGGCACTTGCAGCTTCTGGAGAAGCGTGACCGATAGACAAACCCGAAGTACCACCAGAGAAACGTCCGTCCGTTAGAAGCGCACAAGACTTACCTAGACCCATAGATTTTAGGTAAGTAGTTGGGTAGAGCATTTCTTGCATGCCCGGACCACCTTTAGGACCTTCGTAACGAATAACAACCACTTCGCCGGCTTTTACTTTACCCGCTAATATACCGTCTACCGCCGTGTCTTGGCTTTCGAACACGATTGCAGGACCTTGGAATTTCAGGTTCTCCTCATCAACACCCGCGGTCTTGACGATACAACCATCAACGGCGATGTTACCTGAAAGTACCGCTAGGCCACCTTCTTGGCTGAATGCGTTCTCTTTGGTACGAATACAACCATCGACACGGTCATCATCAAGGCGATCCCAACGACAATCTTGTGAGAAGGCTTTAGTCGTACGAATGCCCGCAGGGCCTGCACGGAAGAACTTAAGCACGGCTTCGTCTTCGGTCTGCATGATGTCGTATTGAGCGAGCTGCTCTTGCATGCTTAGGCCAAGTACAGTGCGTGTTTGGTTGTTTAACAGGCCAGCACGGTCTAGTTCACCTAGGATAGCCATTACGCCACCAGCACGGTGAACGTCTTCCATGTGGTATTTAGGTGTTGAAGGAGCAACCTTACATAGGTGTGGAACACGGCGAGACATCTCGTCGATATCACCCATATCAAAGTCAATCTCACCTTCTTGAGCCGCCGCTAAAAGGTGAAGAACTGTGTTACTTGAACCACCCATTGCGATATCTAGCGCCATTGCATTATCAAAGGCTGCGCGGTTAGCGATGTTGCGTGGCAGTGCTGATTCGTCATCTTGCTCGTAGTAGCGCTTAGTTAGGTCAACGATGCGCTTACCTGCATTGATGAATAGCTCTTCACGGTCAGCGTGCGTTGCTAGCATAGAGCCGTTACCTGGTTGAGATAGGCCAAGTGCTTCAGTTAGACAGTTCATTGAGTTAGCCGTGAACATACCTGAACATGAACCACATGTTGGACATGCAGAACGTTCTACTTGCTCACTTTGCTCATCAGAAATGGTTGGATCTGCACCCTGAATCATCGCGTCAACAAGGTCTAGCTTGATGATTTGATCTGAAAGCTTGGTTTTACCTGCTTCCATTGGGCCGCCTGATACAAAGATCACTGGGATGTTAAGGCGCATTGCTGCCATCATCATTCCCGGAGTGATTTTGTCACAGTTAGAGATACACACCATCGCATCTGCACAGTGTGCATTGACCATGTACTCTACCGAGTCTGCGATAAGCTCACGTGATGGCAGTGAGTACAGCATGCCGCCGTGGCCCATTGCGATACCATCATCCACTGCGATGGTGTTGAATTCTTTAGCGATACCGCCGGCTTTCTCGATTTCACCCGCAACCAGTTGACCCATATCTTTAAGGTGAACGTGGCCTGGTACGAATTGAGTGAACGAGTTTACAACCGCGATGATTGGTTTACCGAAGTCATCATCTTTAACGCCAGTTGCACGCCATAAAGCGCGCGCACCAGCCATGTTGCGTCCGTGGGTAGTCGTAGCTGAACGATAGATTGGCATTGCTTAAATCCTTATAAAATATTTGGCTGTTGCTTACTTAGTTGTTTGTGTTTGGTTATCTGACGTGTGGTCTGCTGGATAAACGTAATCTAACCAGCCCCACTTATCTTCAGTAGTGCCATTGAATAAACCAAAGTAAGCCGCTTGAACTTTTTCAGTGATAGGACCGCGTTTGCCTTCACCTACTGTAATTTTGTCTACGCTGCGAACCGGGACGATTTCCGCCGCTGTGCCTGTCATGAATACTTCATCGGCAAGGTATAGCGCTTCACGAGCAATGTTCTCTTCACGGGTTTCGTAACCCATGTCTTTTGCTAGTGTCATTATTGAATCACGAGTGATACCCGGCAGAATTGCGCTGGTCGCTGGTGGTGTTGATAGCACGCCATTACGTACCACAAAGATGTTCTCACCTGCACCTTCAGAAAGGTAACCATCGACGCTCAGTGCGATACCTTCATCGTAACCATGACGGCGGGCTTCACCACCAACCAGTAGTGAAGATAGGTAGTTACCACCGGCTTTTGCTGCGGTTGGGATAGTATTTGGCGCTGCACGATTCCAGCTTGATATCATCGCATCTACGCCATTTTCTAGCGCTTCTTCGCCTAGGTAAGAACCCCAAGGGAAAGCAGCGATGATCAGATCCATTTCTGTATTTTCAGGAGGGCAGACACCCAAACCAACGTTACCAACGAAACCTAGAGGGCGGATGTACGCTGACTCTAGCTTATTTTGGCGTAACGTTTCGCGAGTTGCTTCCATAATTTCTTCCTCAGTGTAAGGAATAGGGAAGCGGTAGATTTTTGCTGAATCTTTTAGGCGTTTAGCATGTTCAGGGTGACGGAAGATAACCGGCCCTTTTGGCGTGTTGTAACAACGAACACCTTCAAACACAGAAGTACCGTAGTGCATTGCGTGAGTCAAGACGTGAACGTTCGCCTCTGCCCAAGGAACCATTTCACCGTTAAACCAAATATAGTCTGCTGTTTTAACTGTCATGTTTGCGGTTCCTTATGCGTTTATCTTTTGTTGTAAGTTATTGTTTGGCAGTTCATTACGGCTGATAGAGATAACGTCAACGGTACGCACATCCCACAGCTTTTCTATTTGATTAACCAAGAAAGATATCGGACGCTCACTGTCGACAATGATCTCAACACTCGCGACTTTGCTTTCTTGGTTTTGGGTACCTGCCACTTGTTTAACGATGAAGCCACGGTGGCGGATAACACGAAGAACACGCTCTAGTAGTACAGGCTTATCATCGGCTTTGATGTCTAATAGGTATCTTTTCATGTTATGTGTTCTCCAACATCTCACTGTTTGAAGCACCTGGCGGTACTAGTGGCCATACGTTTTCTTCTTCATCGATAAGAACATGAAGTAGGTAAGCGGTTTTGCTCTCTAGCATCTCTTTCAATGCTGGTTCTACTTCTTCTTTACGAGTGATGGTTTTGCCCGGGATGTCGAACGCTTTCGCGAGCATCACGAAATCAGGGTTGTCATCCAAGATAGTTTCACTGTGGCGGCCATCAAAGAACAGCGATTGCCATTGCCGAACCATGCCCAAACGAGAGTTATTAAGCAGTACCATCTTCACTGGGATTTGACGACGCTTCAAGGTGCCAAGCTCTTGAATGTTCATCATGAACGAACCGTCACCAGAGATAAGTATAGATTGGTCATCAGGACGTCCAACTGATGCACCCATTGCAGCTGGTAAGCCAAAGCCCATGGTACCTAAGCCGGCAGAGGTGATGAAGTTTTGTGGATCGCGAGGCTGAATGTGCTGAGCTGCCCACATCTGGTGTTGGCCAACATCGGTCGAAACCATAGAACTCGCAGGCATCATGTCTGACAGTTGCTTTAATAACAGAGGTGCGAAGATAAGGTCACCGGGGTGGTCGTAGCGCCATTTGAATGAGCTGCGCAGCCCTTCAGAGTGGTGGACCCAAGATGAGATGTCTTGGCTTAGTTCCAGCTGAGGCATGATCTTGTTGATGTCACCACGAATAGGCGCATTGGCCAGACGCAGTTTACTGAACTCTGCCGCATCGATATCGATATGGATAACTTTCGCATGTGGTGCGAAGGTATCAAGCTTGCCGGTGACTCGGTCATCAAAACGAGCGCCAACAACAATCAACAGGTCACTTTCTTGAACTACTAGGTTAGCGGCTTTGGTACCGTGCATGCCCAGCATACCAAGGTAGTGCGGGTCGTCACGCTCAATGGTGCCTAAGCCTTTCAGTGTACTAACAGCAGGCATTGGGTTCAGGCGTAAAAACTCACGAACTGCGTCGGTTGCTTTAGCCAGTTGAACGCCACCACCTACGTATAGAACAGGACGAGTCGCTTGAGATAGGAAGTGTTGTGCTTGTTCAATCGCGTCAGTTGTCGCAACAGGAATGGCTGGTGGCGTAAATTCAGGAAGAATTTTAACTGGGGACTCTGCTAATTGAACATCTTTGGCGATGTCGACAATAACCGGACCTGGACGACCTGATTTTGCAACGATAAATGCTTCAGCGAGTGTTGGAGCAAGATCTTCAATATCGGTAACGAGGTAGCTGTGTTTAGTACATGACAGAGACATACCAATCACATCCATTTCTTGGAATGCATCGGTACCAATGTGGGAGCTAGCAACTTGTCCAGTGATAGCTACGAGTGGGATGGAATCCATAAAAGCATCAGCAAGGCCTGTGACTAGGTTAGTCGCGCCTGGGCCTGAGGTTGCCATACAAACAGCGACATCTTGTGTTGCTCGAGCCATACCGATAGCGGCCATTGCAGCACCTTGCTCATGGCGACATAGGATATGTTCAACTCCGCCGTCATAGAGTGCATCGTAGATTGGCATGATGGCACCGCCAGGGTAACCAAATACGGTCTCAATGCCTTGTTGCTTGAGTGCGGATACGACCAGTTCTGCGCCTTTCATCGTAATTCCTCCGTATTACCTTTGTTTTGGTAATTGTTTCCATTGTCTCTGCACATCTTGTGCTCCCATTCTTCCTGTAAATCGGCAAAGCCGAAAATGTTTCAAAATATAAAATCGAATGTCTAAATTAGAAAAAACCCCCGGACTTTTCAGTGCGGGGGTTTTTTCTAATTTGTGGTTACTTTTTTCCCACTCGCCCCCGCGCAGTCTCAATAATGACTACGATAATCAGGTTAATCAGTGCGTAAATGCGAGCGTTAAATGTCATAAAAGTCGAGTTTTCTCGTTTATTGTCTTAAGTAAAAGTCTACATCTCTAGTGTTATCACACAAATCTGCTGCATGACAAGGAAAATGTCATTCTTTTTTCACATTAAAACACCATTCCACCACGCTATATAACAACCTTATCGCTTTGGTGAGCAATGAATATCCAGAGCGAATACTTTTAAATCAAAGACAAAGGAAAGTTATGGGACTCGCGATAATTCATAGTCGAGCTAGTGTGGGTGTAGAGGCACCAGAAGTGACCGTGGAAGTGCATATTAGCAACGGAATGCCCGGTTTTACGCTGGTGGGTCTACCTGAAACGACGGTCAAAGAATCTAAAGATCGAGTGAGAAGCGCGATCATCAATTCTCGCTTTGAATTTCCATCCAAAAGAATCACGGTCAATCTTGCCCCAGCAGATTTGCCCAAAGAGGGAGGTCGTTTCGATCTGCCTATAGCGCTTGGGATTTTGGTGGCATCTGATCAGCTTCCTACATCAAAAATAGCTCAGCATGAATTTATCGGTGAACTGGCGTTGTCAGGAGAGTTGCGTTCAGTAAAGGGCGTGCTGCCAGCGACGTTAGCCGTCGACAGTGTCGAACGATGCTTAGTGGTTCCACACCATAATGGAGATCAGGCTGCCTTAGTCGGTAAGGGTGCGCATAAATCAGCACAAACCCTGTTGGAGGTGTGTGCGGATATGTGTGGCCAGGCTCAGCTTGGTTTATATCGAACGGAGCATCATCAGGCTGATGTTTCAGTGCTTCGCGACCTACAAGATATTATCGGCCAACAACAAGGCAAGCGAGCTCTGGAGATAGCAGCCGCTGGCAACCATAACTTACTGTTCCTTGGCCCTCCGGGAACCGGAAAAACCATGCTCGCTTCTCGGTTACGCGATTTGTTACCGGAGATGAGTGATAACGAGGCGATGGAAACCGCATCGGTGGCCTCGCTAACGCAGCAAGAGATCAATCAATACAATTGGAAACAGCGGCCTTTTCGATCCCCTCACCACTCAAGCTCAATGGCGGCCTTAGTGGGGGGAGGTTCGGTACCTCGCCCTGGAGAGATCTCTCTGGCCCACAATGGCTTACTGTTTCTGGATGAAATGCCCGAATTTGAGCGTAAAGTGCTTGATTCACTGCGAGAGCCACTAGAGTCGGGCGAGATAATCATTTCGCGCGCGGCGGGTAAGACGCGTTTCCCTGCGCGCTTTCAGTTGGTCGGTGCACTCAACCCAAGCCCAACAGGTTATTACGAAGGCAATCAAGCGCGAGCTAATCCGCAGATCATATTGCGCTATCTCAATCGATTATCGGGGCCATTACTGGATAGGTTCGATATGTCATTAGAGATCCCTCTGTTGCCTAAAGGGATGTTAGCCGAAGGTGGTGACCGTGGTGAAACCACTCAAGTCGTTAAGCAAAGGGTTAAGCAGGCTCGCGAGTTGATGTTATCTCGAAACCATAAATCGAATGCACTGTTAGGTAGTCGAGAAATAGAGAGGTATTGCCCATTGCGACGTGAAGATGCGGAGTTTCTCGAGACTGCACTGCATCGATTGGGTCTGTCGATTCGCGCTTATCATCGAATCATTAAGGTAGCACGAACCATTGCCGACCTTGACGGTAACGAGCAGATCGAAAAGAAGCACTTATCAGAAGCGCTTGGTTATCGAGCGATGGATAGATTATTGAAGCAACTCACAGCACAAGCTGTGTAGTCATGCCAATGGTAGTAAACAACTGGCCATTTATTTACAGTGATTGGTATACAAACAAAAAAGCCTGCTTCAGTGAGCAGGCTTTGGTTTGATAATTTATTGGCGCTGGCTGGAGTTAGAATTTGTAGTTCAAGCCAACTGAAACGATGTATTGAGACTCGTCGTAGAAGGTGATATTGGAATCGCTAGTGCCGTAACCCGCAAGAGATACGAACGACCAGTTTTCCCAATCCATGAATTGATCATATTCATAGGCGGCGAATAGATTGATGTTGTCGTCGCTGCGTTTCTTTTGGAAAGTGATGCTGCTTGCATCATAAGAGCGTTGGTTGTAACCCGCCGTTAGTGCGTATTGATGACGTCCCATACCACCAAATAAGCTGACCTCACCACCGAACTGCTCGAACGATGCTGCATCGCCGTCCGCATCACTTGATTGATAAATCAAAGACGGTACCAGCATCATAGTACGGCTAATCGGCTGGCGATATTGACCTTTCAGGTAGAAGGTATCGGCGTCGCGTTTTAGTGCTTCTTCAACGCGATCTTCTTCCACATCTTTGGTGGCGTAGGCCATGTCTAGCGAGAAAGCTGACCCCACAATGTTGCTTAGCTTCAAACGAAACGCATTGCCAGTTTCATCGGTCTTCGTGCGAGCTGATGTGGTGTTGTACGGATCAGCCCAAGTTTCACCCGACATAATGGTTGGCAGCAGTGAAGCGTCGATCACCATGCCAGACTCAAGCTGGTATTTGTAACCAACCTCTAGCACTACAGTACCTGTCGCTACGTCATCACGAGCGGTACCTGTGTAAACCTGGTGGTTCAGCTTTTCACCAAAGGTGTAAGCAATGCTGCCGAGAGGTGCAACTAAAAACGAGCTCTCAGACGAAGCTTTTTGATTGGTTGAGGCGATCTTACTGTCAGCGTCGGTATTAAAATTTGAGGTCGAAGAAGTGACACCGGTGTTGATAGATATTTCACCACTGAAACCTGGCTCATCAGCAAGCTTAGCAAACGCGGGCGCAGCAGCAACGCTCAATGCCAGGAGAGTTATTTTTATGTTCATTTAAGGGCTCCTTGCCCACCGATTCTTAGGACGGGTTATTAATATCAGTAAAGTACTACGTTTTTTGGCTGATTATTTATCAATGATGATTTTTGAACTAGTAAAAAAAAGGAAGCCGAAGCTTCCTTTCATCAATGTCTTACTTCTTCAATAAGAAGTTAACGAGCTCGAAGTACTCATCAAGAGAGCTGATACCTTGAGCATCTACTAGGTAGCGGTTGTTAACTACGACCGCAGGAACACCAGAAAGCCCGCTGTCTTTGAATGCTTTGTCGAAGCGGCGAACCATAGAGTCGACTGCAAAGCCGTTGTATGCCGCATCGAATTTCTTAGCATCAACGCCTTCGTCTAGGAAGATTTGACGCAATTCTTCTTCATCGCGTGGCGGCTTGTTCATGGTGTGGATGCGGTTAAACATCACTGGCACCATTTTGTCTTCAACTTTCAGTGCAATCATGGTTGCGTAAGCTTTGCTCATTGGCAGACCCATATTGCCACCCATGAATGAAACATGGTTCTTCTGTAGCTTAGCGTCTTTTGGTAGCTGTTGTTTTAGCTGCTGGATGATTGGCTCAAAGCTATTGCAGTGTGGGCAGTAGAAAGAGAAGAACTCTGTCACCATTGGTTTTTTTGATGCTTCTAGATCGAGAACTTTGTAGTGTTCACCTTCGTTAAATTTCGCAGCGTGAGCTGAAAGGCTCAACATGATCAATGAGAAAAATGCGAATAGCTTTTTCATTTATCCAATCTCCATTATGTTTGAATTTTTATCTAGTTGTATGTTGCGATTGCTTTTACCACTGAGGTATTAACGAAAGTGGTGGCTCTTGCAGGGTAGCAATTTGCTCTTTACAAGCAAGTACTTGTTGCTCCCAATATTTCGGATCATTAAACCACGGGAAGGCTAATGGAAACGCTGGATCGTGCCATCGCTTCGCTAACCATGCCATGTAATGCACCATACGTAGACCGCGTAGTGGTTCGATTAGTTTCAGTTGCGAGGTATTAAAATCGCAAAACTCTTGATAACTCTCTAGCAGAATATCGAGTTGCATCAGTTTATCTTGGCGTTCACCGTTGAGTAGCATCCACAGATCTTGTATCGCAGGGCCATTACGTGCGTCATCAAGATCGACGAACATTGGTCCATCGCGCCACAAGATGTTGCCTGGGTGGCAATCACCATGCAGGCGGATGTTGTCAATGTTGCTCGGCCACTGACTCTCTAGCTCTTTTATCAGAAGGTCTACGTCATTGAAGAACGCTTTTTCTAGGTGTGTCGGGATAAACTGAGAGTTCTCTAGAATCTTACGTGGCTGATAAAGGTATTCATCTAAGCTGATGGTCGGGCGATGTTGGAATGTTCTTCCCGCGCTGGCTTTATGAATACGACCCAGAAAACGTCCAACGCCTTCCAGTTGATCTAGATTGTCGACTTCATACTGTCTGCCGCCAACGCTTTCGAACAATGCAAACAGGTAGCCTTGATATTCATGCAAGGTTTCACCGTTGACTCGCATTGGTGGAGCGACAGGCATCTCTTGTTCAATCAGTTCTAACGCGAAGTCGTGCTCTTCTTGGATCTGGGCTTTATTCCAGCGCTGCGGACGATAAAACTTAACGACGTAGCGTTTACGGTCTTCATCGGTGAATTGATAGACTCGGTTTTCGTAACTGTTGAGAGCAAGAAGCCCGGATTCGGCACGAACTCCAATACTCTCCAGTGCGTACCACATGAAGTCAGGAGTCAGGTTATCAAAGTTAAAGGCTTGCATCGTCATAGAATAAAAAAGGCTCATTACTGAGCCTTTTTCCATTTATTGGGTTGTTATACCAAGCGCTAAGGAGGCTGGTATCAGAGCTTCTTGATAAAGCGGCTTTCGACTTCCATCGTAAACTCTTCATTATCCGAGAGTATAAACTGAATTGTCGAAACTGGTGAGCTCAGTTTTTCTGGGTCGGCGCCTAAACTGATAGGTAGGTTCAAAACCTCGCCTGGATCGACAGTAATCGTCTGTTTGCCGTACCAGATAGAATCGGGCAGTCCGCTAACATCGAGCTTGTACTCTTGCTCTTGTTGAGTCTTGTTGATCACTTTCAAGGTGTAGGTGTTTTCAACCAACCCTTGGTTATTGACTCTGAACAACTGGTTTCGGTCACGCAGAACACTTAGGCCGGCAGGATCAACGCTCGCGATTTGGGCGAAGAACAAGCCCAGCATCACGATCAAGATGGCGCCATAGCCCAACAGTTTAGGACGCATTACCTTGGTCGAGTGACCTTCAAGTCTGTGCTCGGTGGTGTAGTTGATCAGGCCTTTCTCGTAGCCCATACGCTCCATGGTGTTGTCACAGGCATCAATACACGCGCCGCAGTTAATACACTCATATTGCAGGCCGTCACGGATATCGATACCCGTTGGGCACACTTGAACACATAGATTACAGTCAATACAGTCGCCTAGACCAAGCTCTTTTGGATCGGCTTTACGAGAGCGAGGGCCACGGCTTTCACCGCGTTCTGAATCGTAGCCCACGATGAAGGTGTCTTTGTCGAACATTGCCGATTGGAAACGCGCGTAAGGACACATGTGCAGACAAACAATCGAGCGCATCCAACCAGCATTGGCATAAGTACACCCAGCAAAGAACAGTACCCAAAACACCGGCCAGAAAGACGAGTTAAAGGTAAAGAAGCCAACCACTAACTCTTTAATTGGGATGAAGTAACCAACAAAGGTTAAGCCCGTCGCAATCGCAATCGCCCACCACGCGATGTGTTTGATGGTTTTTCTGAGAATTAAATTGCTCGTCAGTTTGCCAGAGTCTTGTTTTCTTCGCTTATTGGCAGCACCTTCCAGTTTCTCTTCGAACCAGATGTACATGAAGGTCCAGACGGTTTGCGGGCATAAATAACCACACCAGACTCGCCCTAAGAAGGTGGTTATGAAGAACAAGCCAAACGCCGCAATCATAAATAGGATCGCGAGTAGCGTTAGATCCTGTGGGTATAGGGTTGTACCAAAGAAGTTGAACTGTTGGCTGCCGATATCGAGTAAGATCGCTTGTCGCTCACCAAATGGGATCCATGGGATAAGCGCAAAAAGTAAAAGTAAGAACCAACCGCCATAACGGCGCAGTTGTTGGAATTTACCTTTGCTTTCTCGAACATAGATTCGGTTACTTGGGTTAAATCGATCTCCATTACCTTTATGTGTTTTTGGGTTAAAGGTTTTAGGAGTCACATCTTTGATATCGATTTTATCCTGACTCATGGATTATCCTTTTTGTGGCTTGTTTGCCCGGTTAACTCGAGCATGACGACATTACTTGAAAGTATGGTTTAGAGAACCTGTAGAAATTGAGCTTGGTGCATTTGTTGGTATCGCACTCACTCTTATTATTTTAGAAGATTCTTATGGATGGCGATTATAGCGACAATCTTGTTCTCATTTCTTTAACGCTATCAACCTTTAACAACAAAAGTCATAACAGTTGTGACGAAAAAATAGCGAACAGAAACAAAAAAGCGACCGAGTGGTCGCTTTTAAACATTGAGTGTTTTATCTATACGGCAATTGAGCCCTAAATAAATAGGCGACTAAAGAAGGCCACGCGCTTTTAGAATTGCGGTTTTGAAATCATCTTCTTGGTCTTTTTTAAGACCTGGGATCATTTCATCTTTTTCGCTATTACGCATTTTTAGATGGTAGATAAGAACATCGTCAGTTAGCTCTTCAAGCTTACCTTGGTAGCCCGCTTCTTTTGATAGCTTAATGATGAACTCTAACAGGTTAAGTTCTTGATCTTTCTGCCACTCAGGCTCCATCAGTTCAAGCAGTTCTTCAATGCGGTGACACTTCATACTTTATTTCTCCACAAATTTTATAATGATTTGTGGCTAAGGTATCAAATCGGGTAGGGAATACCAATGTGTAAACACATTTCAAGATGGGAGCAGGCAAGAAAAAAGCGCAGTAAAAACTGCGCTTTTTGTTAAGCGGCTTTAATCACTTTTGTTGTAGCCGGTGCTAATAAAGCAGCCTTCTCAACGAGAGTCATTGTAGGAGCCAATTTCTTAGCCGTTGGAGCAGCAACAAAGCCACTACGACGACGCATCGCACTACGGTTGGTGTGCGAGAACCTGACAGCTGTTGGGCGCATTAATTTACCTAACGGTCAGGCATATCCATTGCCAATCTAATGGCCTGATTTATCATGAGCTCCGCCTCAATTGCTTGAAGAGTCACTCGTCTGGCTTTCGCCAATCCGAAAAATAAATCAGGATAATGATATGCATGCATATCAAGGGTTAGATTATCACTATCTAAGTTATCGATCGACGCCTGAGTGATAATTAAACGATATTAGAGCTAAAATAGTGTGAGCAGTATATTTGAGTTTGAACCTCTTTCAGGCTTAAGATGATGTTTTAAAGGAGGTGCATATGTCGTTCTTAAAGAAAACGTTAGCAAGTTTTGGAATTGGATCTGCCAAGGTGGATTCTGTATTGCAACAGGAAGTGCTTTATCCAGGTAAGAAGGCGAGCATTATTGTACATGTCTACGGAGGCGCTCAGCCGCAGGAGATCGATAACATTGATCTCAACTTATGCTGTCGCTACGTCAAAGAAGTTACCGCGAACTCGCAAGGACAAGAGGGCGGTCATAAACGCCGAATGCACCAGACGTACTCGCTTGCAAAATGGAGCTTGCCGTATGCCTTTGTGATTCAGCCGGGTGAAACCCGTGACTTTGAATGTGAGTTTGATGTGCCACTGAACACACCGGTTACGATTGGTGATTCAAAGGTATGGCTGGAAACTGGGTTGGATATTGCGATGGCGATTGACCCATCGGATAAAGACACCTTAACGGTTCGTCCCGACCCACTGCTCGATGGTATTTTTAACGCACTTGAAGCTCAAGGCTTGCGCATTCGTCAAGTGGAATGTGAAGCGGTCAAAGGCTTTGAACTGCCGTTTGTACAAGAGTTTGAATTTGTGCCGACGACAGGGCCTTATCATGGCCGTTGGCGTGAATTGGAAGTGGTGGCTCATCGTGATGAAACAGAGCTGAAGTTGTGGTTTGAGATTGATAGAAATCGCGATGGTGCAAAAGGCATGTTAGCTAGCTTGCTGGGCGTTGGTAAGCTACAGCGTCAATTGAGTGTGCCACTGGATACCTCACCACAAGATGCTGGCAAGATGGTACTTGAATATCTAGATAACGCCTCTTAGTTCCTATAATCCTTTAATTTAACTCTTTGGTTATTTAGTTTTGGATCTTTTAGCCTCATTACATACTTCATGCGTCACTAATGTCATAAAATGTGTCATAAAAATTTAAGCTTACACGTGTAAGCTTAATGTGCAATACTGGGTCAATCGAACATTTACTCTAGTAGGATATTCATGTCTGCATCATCAGCCAGCGAATACAGTGACATCGAAGAACGCGCTAATGCAATAACCCATGGCTTGGGCGTTGTGCTCGGCGTGGTTGGTCTGATTTTTCTGCTTATTCGTGCGTTTGATTACCAAGCCGACATGCTAACTGTTGTTAGTATGGCGGTGTATGGCAGCAGTATTATTCTGCTCTTTCTTGCTTCCACGCTTTATCACTCGATCACCACAGAAAAAACTAAGCGTTTACTAAAAACCCTCGATCACTGTGCGATTTATTTACTGATCGCAGGTAGCTACACGCCGTTTTTATTGGTTGGCTTAAGAACCCCATTGGCGATGGGCTTGATGGCGGTTATTTGGGGAATAGCGCTGGTCGGTATCATCATGAAGATTGCCTTCGTTTACCGATTCAAGCGCTTATCGCTGTTCATTTACTTAGCGATGGGCTGGCTATCTTTGATTGTTGTTTATCAATTAGCGATGAACATCGATATAGGTGGTTTGGTGTTGTTAGCGGTTGGCGGGGTGATCTATTCGCTGGGTGTGATTTTCTATGTGGCAAAACGCATCCCTTATAACCATGCCATCTGGCACTTGTTTGTATTGGCGGGCTGCGCTTGCCATTTCTTCGCTATCTATCTGTTTGTGACACCGGTTTAGTTTTGATTGAACCGGTATGCCCCTAACGGGTAGAAACGTCAGTGATCTCCACGTCTATTTTATATTCAGGATACTTATCAACATCGATCGCTAAGTATTTACCTTCTGCCGAAGTTTGTGGTCGAAGATAGGTATCAGCAAGGCGCTTAATGGATTGCCAAGTGTTGATACTGCCTTGATGCAGCAGCTCACCCGTTGGTGAGTAGACAGTGATATTTAGCGTAACTAGCACGACGGCTTCTGTGCTTTGGTTAGTGACTGAAATTGGTAAGATTAGCTGTTCATTCTCGTAGAGTCCTGCCCCAATCAAAACGTCCACACCTGATTTGGAAAGCTGCAAGCTTGGCTTGGTGTCTCCAATCTTGATTGTGGTACCGCGTGTGTTTTTGGCTACAGGAATACTCGTCAATGCTGACTCTGCATTCGATGATGCGTTACTCACATACTGCCAAGTAAAATCATCTTTGAGTAACACTTGCTTGCCATCAGGCAGTGTGACCATTTGATCAGCAAAGGCAGAACTTACGAATACTGAGTTTGCGAGCAATGCGCCAGCGAGAAGTACGTATGATTTCATCTGTGTTTCCTTGATTTTGTGCTTGGTTAACGTCGCCAAAAGGCTGGGAAAAATAGAACAATAAGCGTCAGTATCTCAAGTCGGCCCATCAACATACCTAAACTTAATAACCATTTAGCGGCGTCTGGTAGTGGGGCAAAGTTCCCAGTTGGACCGATCACGCTGCCCATGCCTGGGCCCACGTTGGCTACGGCTGTAATCGCACCTGAGATACTTGTTATTGGGTCTAACCCCATCGCGCTCAAACCACCAGCAATTAAGATAATTGTAATAAAGAACATCAAACCAAACGCCACGAGTGAACGCACAATATCGTCATTCACAGGTCGCTGATTGTAGCGTTGAACAAACACGCCCGATGGGTGAATTAGCTTCATCATTTGTTTGTGGAGCATGGTCATCGCGATCTGGAAGCGAAAGATTTTGATACCACCAGAGGTTGATCCTGAACAAGCACCAGCCATCATTAGGAAGGCAAAGAGTGTGGTTGGTAGTGCGCCCCATGCGGTGAAGTCTTCTAAGCCAAAACCGGTTGTGGTGACGACTGATACAATGTTGAACATCGAAACACGCATCGCATCCATAACTGTGTAGCCATCTCTAACCACCAGCCATGTCGATATTACGGCACTGGTGACCAAAAATAGATATGTGAAGCCTCTCACTTGCGCGTCTTTGTAGAGGATCGAGAGTTTTCGGCCTCGCAGTGCACTAACAAACAGTAAGAACGGCAGGCCGCCAAGGAACATGAACAGTGTTCCTACCCAATGAGCACTGTTGGAGAAGTGGTTCATCGATCCATCTGAGGTTGAGTAACCACCCGTCGACAGTGTTGTGAACGCGTGATTGATCGCGTCAAAGATACCCATGCCTGCAAACAAATAGCTAATGATGCATAAACCCGTCAGAATCAGATAAACCGCTACGATGTTCTTCGCGACGGTTTTTGCTCGTGGGCTGCTTTTATCTGACCAATCGGATGATTCAGTTTGGAACAGGCGCATACCACCAACGTTGAGCATTGGCAGAACCGCTACCGCCATCACGATGAAGCCGATGCCACCTAACCATTGCAGTACTGAACGCCACAACAGAATGCTTGGTGCCATGCTGTCTAAGCCGCTTAATACGGTTGAACCCGTCGTGGTGATACCTGACATGGTTTCGAAGTAGGCGTCCGTAAAGCTGATGTGATTAATGAAGACAAACGGCAGTGCAGCAAAGGCACTGGCAATCGTCCAGACCAGAGAGGTGATCAGGAACATGTCCCGCACCCCAAGTCGGAACTTAGCGGAGCGGCCTAAACTCAAGCAGATGAACGCCACAATGTGCGTGATCACGACCGATTGACCAAACTCGAGGAAGCCACCGGTGCCTGTGAAAAAGGCAACCAATGTAGGGATGTACATGAAAAGGGCGAGTTTTGATAACACTAACCCTATCACTAATAATATCGGACGAAAGTTGACCATAGCTTAATAGACCATCGCTTTGTGTCGGAGCTTCATTCTCACAAGAAGGTTATGAGAAGACGCTTACGAAACAAGGCTATAAGAAGAACGGGCTCGGTTGGAATAGAGACTCAACATCAGGTACGTATTTCTTGTCCACTAGGAACATCACTACGTGGTCATCCTGTTCGATTACGGTTCTATCGTGCGCGATAAGTACCTCTTCTCCGCGAACAATCGCACCAATAGTGGTGCCCGGTGGCAGTTTGATGTCGCCAATTGCTCGGCCAACAACTTTCGATGTGGTTTCGTCACCGTGAGCAATCGCTTCGATCGCCTCTGCAGCGCCGCGACGTAGAGAGGATACATTTACAATATCAGCACGACGAACGTGAGTAAGCAGCGCAGAAATGGTCGCTTGCTGTGGCGAGATAGCAATATCAATCACACCACCCTGAACAAGGTCGACGTAAGCACCACGCTGAATCAGCACCATTACCTTCTTGGCACCCATTCGCTTCGCCAGCATCGCTGACATGATGTTGGTTTCGTCTTCATTGGTTAGCGCAATGAACACGTCCACCTGATCAATGTTCTCTTCGGTTAGCAACTCTTGGTCTGCTGCATCACCACAGAATACGATGGTGTTTTCTAATTCTTCAGACAGCTTTTCGGCGCGAGTATAGCTGCGCTCGATAAGCTTGATGCTGTAGCTCTGTTCAAGGCGTTTCGCCAAGCTTGCACCAATGTTACCACCACCGACAATCATGATGCGGCGATACGGTTTCTCTAGGCGTTGCAGTTCACTCATTACTGAGCGGATGTGGTTACTTGCTGCCACAAAGAAAACCTCATCATCGGCTTCAATGATGGTGGTGCCTTGTGGGCGAATAGGGCGACCTTGACGGAAGATAGCGGCTACACGAGTATCAATGTGCGGCATGTGCTCACGCAAAGCAGACAGTGCGTTACCAACCAATGGTCCACCGTAGTAAGCTTTTACTGCTACTAGGCTAACCTTCTGTTCAGCAAAGCTCACAACCTGCAATGCACCTGGATATTGAATCAGACGCTCGATGTAACTGGTTACGAGTTCTTCGGGTGCAATCAGGTGATCGACAGGAATAGCGCCTGATTTGAAGAGCGCTTCTTTTTCTTCCAGATATTCTGGAGAACGAATACGTGCAATTCGGTTCGGTGTGTTAAACAGAGAGAAGGCAACCTGACATGCGGCCATGTTGGTTTCATCCATGTTGGTTACGGCAACCAACATATCGGCATCTTGCGCGCCCGCTTCACGTAGTGTGTTCGGGTGGCTGGCATAGCCGTTTACAACCCTAAGGTCGTATTTGTCTTGAAGTTCACGCAGTCGGTCGGCATTACGGTCGACGATCGTGATGTCATTGTTTTCACCTACTAGGTTTTCAGCAAGGGTACCGCCTACTTGTCCAGCACCTAGAATAATGATCTTCATAGCCTTTCTCTTATTTTTTGCCGTTGTAATTCTAGTGAATTCATTTCGCTTTGATAATGCACTAGAAAGAAACAGCGGCTAAGAAATAAATCCTTAGCCGCTGTTAGTTGTTATGCCTGTTTTACTAGAACTGCGTAGTAGAAGCCATCCATATCTTCTTCACCAGGCAGTATTTGACGACCCGGATTTTCGATATCAGACCCAACTAGCGTTGCGTTCTCGGTGCGTTCTAGGAAAGCTTTCACTTGCAGAACGTTTTCTTGCGGTGTGATAGAGCATGTCGCATAAACCATGGTGCCGCCTTCTTTCAGTTGACGCCACATTGCGTCCATGATCTCACTTTGTAGCTCAGCGAGTGCATCGATATCAGAGGCACGGCGTAGCCACTTAATGTCAGGGTGACGGCGAATTACACCCGTCGCTGAACATGGAGCATCAAGTAGGATGCGGTCAAACTGACTGCCCGTCCACCATTCTTCAGGGTAGCGAGCATCACCACAGATCACGTCGGCACGTAGTTGTAGGCGTTCAAGGTTATCGTAAACACGGTCTAGGCGTTTAATATCACTGTCGATTGCAACCACTTCAGTGTCTTGAGTATGTTCAAGAATGTGTGCAGTTTTACCGCCAGGTGCTGCGCAGCAGTCTAAGATTAGCTCACCATCTTTTGGTGTTAGGTAATCAACAGAAAGTTGAGCAGCAGCGTCTTGTACTGATACCCAGCCTCGGTCGAAACCAGGAAGCAAAGTAACATCACAAGGTGACGCTAATTTTATGGCATCAGCCGCTTCAGGGTGCAGTGTGTATTCAATGTTTTCGTTTTTAAGCAGTTCAACATACTCGTCACGAGTGTGGTGTTGGCGGTTTACGCGCAGCCACATTGGTGCCTTGCTGTTGTTTGCTTCAACTAATTGCTCCCACTGATCTGGGTAGCTTTCTTGAAGCATTTTTAGGATCCAGCTTGGATGGCTGTATTTGCCCGCATTGTGGCTAACGGCTTTCTCATCTAGCTCTTCTTGATCGCGTAGGTAGCTGCGAAGCACTGCGTTGATCAAACCACTGAGGCTTGGGCCGCGCAGTGTTTTGGTTGCTTCAACTGTTTCAGCAACGGCAGCATGCGAAGGGATGCGCATAAAGCTCAACTGGTAAATGCCTACTAAGATCAGGTGGTGGAATACGCGCTTTTTACCTTTAAGCGAGTTTTCCATCAGTTCGTTAGCGATTGACTCCAAGCGAGGCAGGTAACGAAGTGCGCCGTAGCAAATCTCTTGCAGTAGAGCATGGTCTCGCGGACGGATCGTTTTTTGAGCCGCAGGGAGAGCGTGTGAAAGAGAGTGGCCTTTATCGACAACTTGGAATAGGACATTTGCAGCAGCAGCGCGAACATTCATGAGGGGTACCGAATATTTTATTTGAATACATGAGGGCATCTCTGCCCTCGTAAAGGTTTTCTAAACTGTGTTTTTATAAGCTACACGTTTTTAAGGACATATTGAGTAGCTTTAAAGCGGTTAAGAAAGTTGAGTACCAACTTCAAACCAGCTTGCACGTGAGTTCAAGATGTCCTGAACTGACATGGCTTTTTTACCAGGCACTTGCAGCTGTTCAAGAACAAGTACGCCTTGTCCTGTTGCTACGTAGATACCCGTTTTATCGGCTTGCAGAATAGTACCTGCAGGCTTATCAGAGGTTTGCTCTGCTACACGGCTTTGCCATACCTTGATGCTGTTTTCCGCAGCTTCAAAGTGGCTCATTGGCCATGGGTTGAAAGCACGAACGCAGCGCTCAATATGAGCCGCGTCATCACTCCAGTTGATACGCGCTTCTTCTTTACTTAGCTTTTTCGCGTAGTTAGCAAGTTCGTCGTCTTGCTTCTCAGCCACCGCTTTACCAGAAGCGATGTCAGACAAACACTCAACAAGCGCATCAGGGCCAAGGCCAGCTAGCTTTTCATACATCGAAGCGCTGGTATCTGTCGCTTCAATTGGTAGCGTTGCGATACTGAGCATGTCACCAGTATCTAGACCGATATCCATCTGCATGATCGTCACGCCTGTCTCTTTATCGCCCGCCCAGATAGAGCGTTGAATCGGAGCAGCACCACGCCAGCGCGGCAGGATAGAGCCATGCACGTTGATACAACCTAAGCGAGGTGTATCTAAAACCACTTGTGGAAGCAATAAGCCGTACGCTACAACAACCATGATGTCAGCATTCAAATCTGCTAGCTCTTGTTTAGCTTCATCTGACTTGAAATTTTCTGGTTGGTAAACTGGAATGCCGTGCTCTAATGCAAGTTGCTTTACTGGTGGTGCAGACAGTTTTTTCCCTCGACCTGCTGGGCGATCTGGGTTGGTGTAAACTGCAATAACTTCATGCTCCGAAGACAACAACGCCGCCAAGTGACGGGCGGCGAAATCCGGAGTACCTGCGAAGACAATTCTTAAAGATTGACCCAAGGTAGACTTCCTTCTTAATTTAGTAATAGCAGCGGTGATTAACCTTGTTTCTCGTTGAAACGTTTAATCTTCGCTAGCTTATCTTGAATACGTTTGCGCTTTAGTGGCGATAGGTAATCAACAAACAACTTGCCTTCTAGGTGGTCAAGTTCGTGCTGAACACAGATAGCCAGAAGGTCGTCAGCGTCGAATGTGAATTCGTTGCCTTCACGATCTAATGCTTTAACCGTTACTTCTGCAGCGCGAGGTACTAGAGCTCGAGCGCCTGGTACAGATAGACAGCCTTCTTCGATACCATCTTCGCCACGTTTGTCGGTAATTTCAGGGTTGATCAGAACCATAGGCTCGTCACGTGTTTCTGAAATATCGATAACAACGATGCGCTGGTGGAAATCTACTTGCGTTGCCGCAAGGCCGATACCTTCTTCGTCGTACATGGTTTCAATCATGTCATCAACGAACTTTTGAATCTCTGGGGTAACTTCTTTTACCGGTTTCGCCACGGTACGTAGACGATCATCTGGTAATGTTAATACTTGTAATACAGACATATACACTCGAAATATTGAACTGTGCCGAAACAGCTTAAACCTTGTTGGCTCAATTCTAGACATTTTAGAGGTCAAATGACAGCATCCTGAAGGTAATTCTCTAATCAGATGTCATATATTCAGACCAAGGAACCTAGGTCATGCGTCATTTTTTCCCGCTTTATCTCTTATTTGTGCCTCGCTTTCTTTCGCCACTATGGCTGAAAATAGTGAACAACCTTTAACCATTAAACAAGGAGCACCCGAAGCGTATGTGGTGGTGAAGGGCGATACTTTGTGGGATATCTCCGCGATGTATCTTGATAGTCCATGGCTGTGGCCTAGGTTGTGGCAGGTAAATCCTGAGATAGAAAACCCTCACCTTATTTACCCCGGAGATAAATTGTCTCTGGTTTGGATTAATGGCGAGCCTGTATTGAGCCTCAAACCCGTCATCAAGCTAAGCCCTAAGATTCGTGTATCTGAGAAGAAAGCTGTGCCTACCGTGAATGAGGGGCTGGTTCTACCGTATCTACAATCTGATCGTTTGGTTGAGCAACAAGATATCCAATCGGCTCAACGAGTCTTGGGGACAAGTGATGGTAAACGTTTCTTATCAGGTGAAGACCGACTATTTATCTCGGGCAATCAGCAACATCAAAAATGGGGTATTTACCGTTCTGTCGAAACTTACCAACGACAGCAACCTCAAGCGAGTATGACCTCGTTGCGTTTGGTCGCCACGGCACGCTTAAAAGAAGTGGACGCTGAGCTCAGTAGCTTACAGATAGAGACTCAGCTGCAAGAAGTACTGCTTAACGATCTCGTATTACCGGAGCTTGGTGTTGATCAGGTGAAGCTCTCAACCACGTTTTATCCTGCGCCTAGTGCTGTTGGTCAGTTTGCTAATATCTTGGGTTCGTTAGATG
This sequence comes from Vibrio sp. 10N.261.46.E11, assembly GCF_041472735.1. NCBI lineage: Bacteria > Pseudomonadati > Pseudomonadota > Gammaproteobacteria > Vibrionales > Vibrionaceae > Vibrio > Vibrio sp. 10N.261.46.E11. Next base: position 8,124 of record NZ_JBFRQW010000061.1, on the reverse strand, counting down.
GCAGCCAATACAGCGCAAAGAATCAGGTCGTGGTTATTAACAAAGGCTCACAGGACAATCTTCGCCAAGGCTCTATGTTTACCCTCAGCGAAAGCGGCGCTGTGGTGTTTGGTAAGCAAGGCGAATACAGCTACAAAGAGTCTGCGGCGAGCGATAAGGTGCAATTACCAAGTACCTCACTCGGTAGTTTGATGGTCATTCGTCCTTATGAGTATTTTAGCCTCGCGTTGATCACTCAGAGCTCTAAGCCTGTAAGTAATGACATTCTGGCGGTATCACCTCTGGATCTGGCTTTGAAGGAAGAGCTTAAGGGCACCGAGTGAATGAGCAACAACTGAGCGCTTGGCTAACTCTAAGTTTTGTACCGCAATTGGGTGGCAAGCGCCTTTCTCGTCTGCTGAGTATCGACTCCCCTTCGAACATTGTTGGCTACTCAAGTCAGCAGCTGCAAGCGATTGGCTTGTCAGCTAAGCAAATCTCCTATTTAAGAGAGCAAGCCCCAAGAGAAGTGGAGGCTTGCCTAGCGTGGCAAGCAAGACAACCCAACCATCACATCATTACCCCGAATTGCTCGCATTATCCCAAACTGCTGAATGATACCGCCTCTGCGCCGAGCGCGCTTTTCGTTAAAGGTCACGTTGAAAAACTGATTGAGCCTCAAATCGCGATGGTCGGTAGTCGTAACGCCAGTCTCGAAGGGCTGCAAACTGCGAAGTCCTTCGCTAAAGAGTTTGTCCAAAACGGCTTGATTGTCACCAGTGGTTTAGCGCTCGGTATCGATGGCTATGCTCATGATGGTGCTCTAGATAAAGGAGGGGAAACTTTTGCTGTGTTGGGCTCTGGCTTGGATTCCATTTATCCTGCGCTACACCGAAATCTAGCGGAGAGGATCTGTGAAAATGGTGCGTTGATTTCAGAATTCCGCCCAAACGCTAAACCTCGACCTGAACATTTCCCACGGCGTAACCGTATTATAAGTGGATTGTCTTTGGGGACTCTCGTCGTTGAGGCGGCCGAGAAAAGCGGTTCTTTGATTACGGCGCGTTATGCGATGGAGCAAGGTCGCGAAGTGTTTGCGCTTCCCGGTTCGATTCATAACCCAACCAGTCGCGGAGGTAATAGCTTAATCAAAGCTGGCGCATGTTTGGTGCAAAATGCTCAAGATGTTCTGATCGAAATAAAGAGTCTGTTAGACTGGTCTATAGATCAGCAGCCCAGTTTGTTCGAGCCTACGCCGAATGAGAGTGAAAATGAACAATTGCCATTTCCACAGCTGTTAGCTAACGTAGGATTAGAGGCGACACCCGTTGATATTTTGGCACAGAGAACCCATATACCTGTGCATGAGGTCATGATGCAGCTTTTAGAGCTTGAGCTCTCAGGGCATGTTGTTGCAGTTTCCGGTGGCTATATTCGAAAGGGGAGAGGCTAAGCTATGATGATGGACATACTGATGTACTTGTTTGAAACCTACATCCATAGCGATTCTGAATTGCAGGTGGATCAAGATGAGCTGGAAGATGAGCTTCTTCGAGCAGGGTTTCACCAAGATGATATTTATAAGGCCCTCCATTGGTTAGAAGATCTTGCGGCATTGCAAGATACCGACAACCAAGCGGCGATTACTATGTGTTCCAATACCTCGATGCGTATTTATACCAGTCGAGAGATTTCACGTATTAATATGGAGTGCCGAGGTTTCTTACTGTTCCTTGAACAGATCAGCGTACTCACGACAGAGATTCGTGAAATGGTGATTGATCGTGTGATGGGGCTTGAGACGAGCGAATTTGAATTGGATGATCTGAAATGGATTATCTTAATGGTGCTATTCAATGTGCCGGGTAATGAAAGTGCTTACACGCAAATGGAAGAGCTGTTGTACACCAAAGAGCAAGGTATCTTGCATTAATACAGGCTTGTCATGAGTAGTAAGATTGATAATCAGCTTTTTTCAGCACATGAACATGCATTAGAGCATGAACCATGTCCACAGTGTGGTGGAGAGCTTCAGCTTCGCCATGGTAAGCACGGACCATTTTTAGGCTGTAAGCAGTATCCGAGCTGTGATTACATCAAGCCTCTGCATCAAAATGATGGTCATGTGGTGAAAGAGCTAGGCGTTCCGTGTCCTAAGTGCCAAAACGAATTGGTATTAAGGCAGGGTCGCTTTGGGATGTTCATTGGTTGTAGTAGTTACCCAACGTGTAATCACATCGAATCTTTGGACCAACCAAAAGAACAACCTGAAGAGCAGCCACTTGTTGCTTGTCCTGAGTGTGGCAGAGGCCATTTGGTTGAGCGTAAATCTCGCTATGGTAAAACCTTTTATGCGTGCGATAACTATCCTAAGTGTAAGTTCGCCGTTAATCAGCCACCTGTTATAGGTCGTTGTGAAGAGTGTCAGTTCCCGCTGTTGCTGGAGAAGAAAACGGCCAGTGGCACTAAGAAGCAATGTGCTGATCGCAAGTGTCATCACATTCAATCTCAATAACTTGATGTTATAGACAAAAAAACGGCGCTCAATGAGCGCCGTTTCTATATCCAATAAACGTTCTATATCCATCAAGCAATGTAGATTTACTTCATCTGCTCAGCAAACTCATGCACAGCAGGGTAGGCTTGCTTATCGAGAATGTCTGCCAGTGAGCATAGCGCTCTTTGCAGCTCTGCGTTGTAGTCAGCGCTCACGTTAATGTGGCCCATCTTACGACCTGCACGCTTCTCTTTACCATACCAATGAACATGACAGCCACCTTGAGCCAGAATAGCTTCAGGTAGGGTATCTTCGCCAAGAATGTTGATCATTGCGGTTGGGCGAATCAGTTTAGTGCTGCCTAATGGCATCCCACATACGGCACGTAGATGGTTCTCAAACTGACAAGTTTCAGCGCCTTGTTGTGTCCAGTGGCCAGAGTTATGAACACGTGGTGCAATCTCATTCACCAGCAGTGAACCTTGAACATCAAAGAACTCTAGCGCGAGTACGCCAACGTAATCTAAGCGTTCAGCAATGGCAGTGAACATGGCTTTCGCTTGCTCTTGCAGTTCAATGTCATCAATCGCTGTCGATAAGCTCAACACGCCATCGGTGTGAACATTTTCAGCCAGTGGGTACACTTGTATCTCACCATTGGCGCCACGAGCACCCACCAGTGATACTTCGCGGTCAAACGGAACGAATTCTTCAGCCACAATAGCTTGGTTGTCGGTCGCGGTAATGCACTCAGCCATTTCTGCCCAAGTCGCATCAACATTATCTAATGTCTTTAAGCGCCATTGACCTTTGCCATCGTAGCCGCCAAGTGTGCTCTTCAATACCATTGGTAAGCCTACGTGAGCAACTGCAGCGTCAAAGTCTTCGCGAGAGTTAATCACGTAGTACTTAGCGTTTTTCACGTTTGCTTCGTCTAACAGGGCTTTTTCAAGACGACGGTCACCGCCAGCTTTGATTGCTTCTGTTGTCGGTAAGAACTTACCGCTGCGCTCACACACCTCAAGTACATCGTGAGGGATGTGTTCGAACTCTGCAGTAATGACGTCCGCACGCTCAATCGCATTGTCTAAGCCGTTGCCTAGAATTGCTTGCGTTAATGGGTGAACAATATTTTTGCTGCCAACATCAAAAGCAGAAATTTCAATATTCAGCGGTGCCCCAGCTAGGGACATCATGCGAGCAAGTTGGCCCGCGCCTAACACAAGAACATGCATGGGAATTAGTCCTCTGCAGGGTTTGGATTAGCAAGAACCGTTTCTGTTTGCTCAGAGCGGAACGCTTCTACTTTCGCCATCACTTCTTCATTATGTGTACCAATGATTTGAGCGGCTAGGATGCCAGCGTTAGCAGCACCAGCTTCACCGATAGCCAGAGTACCTACCGCGATACCTTTTGGCATTTGTACGATCGAAAGGAGAGAATCCATGCCCTTGAGTGTTTTCGACTGAACAGGAACACCTAAAACAGGTACGCTTGTGAAGGCAGCTGCCATGCCAGGTAGGTGTGCAGCACCCCCTGCGCCAGCAATAATCACTTTAATACCGCGCTCTTTCGCACTGGTTGCGTAGTCTGCTAGCAACTGAGGTGTGCGGTGAGCAGAAACCACTTTTGTTTCGTACGCCACGCCAAACTGATCCAACATTTCTGCAGCTAGCTTCATTGTTGGCCAATCAGATTTAGAACCCATGATAATACCGACAGTCATCTCAAACTCCTTCAGGTACGATTTAATTAGTGATTAGATATTTTGCGCGCATTATACGGGTAAAATTGCCCAAGGAAAACGTTTGCGTCAGTCTAAGTTGTTAATTGATACATTTTATAAACAAATAGCTTTAGTCACAGTGAGTGATAATTTGTACACTTAGTGAGTTAGATAACTGAATTAATGAGGCACCCGTGGATAACTTTCAACATACATTGCAGGCATTACAACAAGGTGAAGTCATTGCTTACCCGACCGAAGGCGTTTTTGGGGTCGGTTGTGATCCAGATAATCCACAAGCCATCCAGAAATTACTCGATTTAAAACAGCGGCCGATGGAGAAAGGGTTGATCCTAATTGCTGCGAGTTACGAGCAGTTGCTGCCCTATATTGACGAAAGCCAGTTGACGGAAGCACAGTTAGCGACGGTTAAAGCGACATGGCCAGGCCCGGTGACTTGGATTATGCCAACCAGCAGTAAAGTTACTGACTGGGTAAGCGGTCAATTTGATTCGATCGCGGTGCGAGTGACGGATCACCCTTTGGTTCAAAGAATGTGTAATGAATTCGGTAAGCCGTTAACCTCTACCAGTGCTAACCTGACGGGCGAACCGCCTTGTATGACGACTGAAGAAGTTCAGCAGCAACTCGGCCAACATTTGGTAGCGATTTTAGAAGGTCAAACGGGTGGTCGTGACAAGCCAAGCGAAATTAGAGATGCAAAAACGTCGAAAATATTAAGACAGGGTTAAACCCTGCAAAGGAAAGTAAAATGGCAGCAATTGATAAAGAAGCAGTAAAGCAGTTTTTACTGAACCTACAAGATTCGATTTGCCAACAGCTTGAACAAGCTGATGGTAGTGCACTATTTGAAGAAGATGCATGGGAGCGCGAACCTGGCGAACGCCTCGGAGGCGGTGGTCGTACTCGCGTGATGACCAACGGTGCGGTCTTTGAGCAAGGTGGTGTTAACTTTTCTCACGTTGCAGGTAAGGCAATGCCAGCTTCAGCAACCGCTCACCGCCCTGAATTAGCCGGACGTAAGTTCGAAGCGATGGGTGTATCGTTAGTTATCCACCCTAAAAACCCTTATATCCCAACCTCACACGCCAACGTACGATTCTTTATTGCCGAAAAGGAAGGGGAAGACCCTATCTGGTGGTTCGGTGGTGGTTTTGATTTAACGCCATTCTATCCTGTCGATGAAGATTGCCAATCTTGGCATCAAACTGCTAAAGACCTGTGTGCACCATTTGGTGATAACGTGTATCAAGAACACAAAGAGTGGTGTGATAAGTACTTCTATCTTCCACATAGAGATGAAACACGTGGTGTGGGTGGTCTGTTCTTTGATGATCTTAACGAGTGGGGCTTTGAGAAGAGCTTTGCTTATATGCAGGCGGTCGGTGAAGGTTTTGCTGCGGCGTACTTGCCGATTGTTGAGCGTCGCAAAGAGACACCTTATGGCGAACGTGAGCGTGACTTCCAACTTTATCGTCGTGGTCGCTATGTTGAATTTAACTTAGTGTATGACCGTGGCACCCTATTTGGTCTACAAAGCGGTGGTCGCACAGAGTCTATATTGATGTCGATGCCGCCATTGGCTCGCTGGGAATACCGCTACGAACCACAAGCAGGTTCACCAGAAAGTCTGCTTTATAGTGACTACCTAAAGCCTCGAGTTTGGTAGTTCTTCCTTCCTTATAGGTATAGTGATAGGGTCATCTATATAGATGACCTTTTTTATTTCTGTTAGGTAAGGATATGACACAGCAAGTAGATCGTTATGCCGTTTTCGGTAACCCTATTGGGCAAAGCAAATCGCCATTCATTCACACATTATTTGCTCGCCAAACCAGCCAACAACTTACCTATACAGCACTCCAGCCAGAACAAGGTGAATTCATCATTGCTGCTCAAGCTTTTTTTAGTGAAGGTGGTAGAGGGTGTAATGTCACAGCGCCATTTAAAGAAGATGCTTATCAGTTCGCTAATCGCCTGACTGAAAGAGCTGAACTAGCAGGTGCTGTAAACACACTTAAGAAGCTCGATGATGGAGAGATCATTGGTGATAACACCGATGGTGAGGGTTTAGTTCAAGACCTTCTTCAACATCAAGTGACGCTAAAGGGAGCACGTGTTCTTCTTCTTGGCGCTGGTGGTGCTGCGAGAGGAGTGATTCAACCTCTTCTCGACCAAAAGCCACAACAGTTGGTGATCGCTAACCGAACCAGTTCAAAAGCAGAACTATTGGCTGAGATGTTTTCGTCGCATGGAAATATCAAAGGTATGGGCCTAAGTGATGTTAATGATGGCTTTGATGTCATTATCAACTCGACCTCATCAGGTCTAAGCGGTCAGCTCCCTGAAGTTTCCGATGTAATCTTTAATACAAACAGCGCCGTTTATGACATGGTCTACGGATCTGGAACGACAGTATTTAATCAGTGGGCGTTAGATAACGGTGTTCATGCTGCTTATGATGGTTTGGGTATGTTAGTGGGGCAGGCTGCAGAGAGCTTTATGCTTTGGCGTGGCCTTCGTCCGGGAACAAAACAGATTTTAAGAGAATTACGTAAAAACCTAGAGATGTAATGAGGTATTTATAAAAAATGAATCAATCAATTCTATTTCCAGATATCCAAGATTGGAATGAAGAGAATCAAACAATCACCTTCCCTGCACAACAGTCGGGCGCATTGATTGAATGTGTCATGTCTATTGAAGAATTATCACGATTGGCAGGTAAAGAGATAAAAGAGGGCGATCAAGCTTTAGTTATCTTTTCTGAGTTACGTTTCGATATTGAAGAGCTAGCGGAAGAGTTAATAGAAGAAGAGGAGTATGACTCCTCTAATCGGATTCAGATCAAAGCGCTTTAGACTGGAAGTACAGAGTCTAGATAGTCGTTTTTATTCTGAACATAGTTGTCAGCGGACTTCTGTAAAAAGGCACGCTCTTTATCATTTAATGGGCGTGCTTGTTTTACTGGGCTTCCTACATATAGGTAACCGCTTTCAAGTACCTTATTAGGCGGCACTAAGCTACCAGCACCAATCATGACTTCTTGTTTGATAATCACGCCATCCAACACGATAGCTCCCATGCCAACAAGTACACGATCTTCAATTGTGCAGCCATGCAGCATTACTTTATGTCCGATAGTGACATCATTACCTATTAATAGAGGATAGCCCTCAGGGTTTTCTGCATTCTTATGGGTGACGTGCAAAACGCTGCCGTCTTGGATATTCGTTCTATCTCCAATATGAATGTGGTTTACATCTCCTCGAGCTGCAACCAAAGGCCACACGCTAGAGTCGTCACCGATTTTGATATCACCAACCAGTACCGAACTTGTATCTATATAGACACCTTGTCCAATCTGGGGGGATATTCCTTTATAACTGCGTATTGAACTCATAAATCCTCCTTTATATAGGCACCTTAAGCCCTTAATTAAGGGGAATACTAGTGAAAATGGGGAGTTTTGAACAAAAAACGCTCGAACAATCAAAAAAGTAAGAAAAACTGAAAAAATGGCTTGCCAGTGTGATCGAAATCTCTATAATGCCACCTCGCTGACACGGGATGGCTTCAACAGAAACCAAAACGAATCAGCAGGTCAAATTAGCCAAGCTAAGCGCTTGAAAAAAGTTTTGAAAATAGTGGTTGACACTAAAACTTAAATCGCTAAAATGGCCGTCCGATTTGAGCGAAGCTCAAAAAGGAAAAGCTCTTTAACAATTTAAACCTATCAATCTGTGTGGGCACTCGTTGATGAATATCAAAACGTTATTACTTAGGTAGTAACCGTTACTTCGGTAACAAATTGATTTCAATGAACTGAGTGACCAATATGAAATTAAGTTTACTTAATTTTGGCACAGTCAATTCATTACCATTCTGTTGGAATGGTAAT